>JAVROZ010000585.1:0-5177 GCA_032162485.1 Mycobacterium sp. | reverse complement strand
CGTAGAACAGTGGACCGACGTCGGGCCTGGCCTTACCACCCGCAATCACCTTGGCGCCCTTGACCTTCGCATCGTCAACATGCCCCGTGACCGCCTTCAACTGGTCTTCGGAGATCAAGCTGCCCATATCGACGGAGAAGTCGTAGGAGGTGCCTAGTTTCATGTTGCGCACGGCTTCGCCGAACTTGCGGCTGAACTCGTCGGCGATGTCCTTCTCGACGTAGATCCGCTCGATGGAGATGCACAACTGGCCCGCATTGGAGAAGCAGGCGCGGATGGCCGCCTTAGCGGCCTTGTCGAGGTTGGCCCCTCGGGCCACGATCATGGCGTTCTTACCGCCGAGTTCGGCCGAGAAACCGATGAGGCGCCGGCCCGTCTGCTCTGCCAGATGGCTGCCGGTCTGCGACGAGCCGGTGAACATCAGATAGTCGCAGTTCTCGGTGATGGCAGTGCCCACCACCGAACCCGGCCCGGGAACGATGGCGTACAGGGCGCGCGGCAGACCGGCCTTGTACAACAGTTCGGCGCACGCCAACGCGCAGTACGGCGTCTGGCTGTCGGGCTTGAGCACCACCGCATTGCCGGCGAGAAGAGCGGGCACCGAGTCCGAGGCGGTGAGCGTCATCGGATAGTTCCAGGGCGAGATCACCCCGACGACGCCTTTGGGCTGGTATCCGACCGTCGTCTTGCCGATCCCTGGCAGCAGGGGCTGCACCTTCTGTGGTTTCAGCAGCCCTGCGCTGACACGCACGTAGTAGTTCGCGTTCGCCATCAAATCGACGATTTCCTCCTGCGCCGCCCACCGGGCCTTGCCAGCCTCGGCCTGTAGCAGGTCCATCAGGAACTCGCGGTTCTCGATGACCAGGTCGCGGTAGCGGCTGATGATCTCGACCCGCTCGGCGACCGGACGCATCGCCCAGTCGGCCTGCGCCGCTCGAGCTTCGGCGAATGCCGCATCGACGTCGGCCGCCGTCCCGATCGGGATGGTGGTCAGCGGCTTACCGGTGAAGACCTCGTCGATCGTCTTGGTTGGGTGTTCGGAGCTGTCTTTGATCGCGACGAGTTGACGCAAGCGGTCGAAGACCTCGGCTGACGGTGCAGGCATATCGCTACCTCTCGGAGAAGCACAGGCATCTGTGCCCTCAGCGTATAGCCGCTCAGCGAGCCATTATGCGTCGCGCAACTTCCCCGTATCGCTCAAACCGCTCAGACTCGCTCATCGCGTTGTACAACACGATGCGAGTGGCGATTCCTGCATACTTGGCGACCAGCGCGTCGGCCAGGCCATCCCATGTCGACTCGGTGGCAAAGGCAGCAATGTGCTCGTCGGTGATTTGGGCGGCCATTCCTGCGAAGTCACCGGCCTTCTGCTTCTCCCGGATGCGGGCGGTCGTGCCTTCGAAACCGGCCTCGTTCAGGATGAAGGCGTAGTTGGGCGTGCTTGCGTAGAAGCTGAGGCTGGATCGGACCAGCTCGCGTTCGTTGTGGCGCTCTTCGTCGGTGTCGCCGACGATCGTCATGACTGGCACGATCACCGCGACCTCAGCCGGTGACCGGTTCGATTTGGCAGCTCCGGCAGCGACATTCGGCGTGACATGGCGTTCGAGATACCCCGGTTCACCGAGCGGGTGGATATGGATTCCGTCGGCCACTTCGCCCGCCATCCGCAACATCCACGGGTTGACCGCGGCGACGTCGACCTTGGGATCCGGAGCATCGATAGGTCCGGCGCTCCACTGCGGGGTGATGAAATCGAGGTTGTAGAACTCGCCGTGATGATCGAGGGTTCCAGTTCGGAATGCGATGAAGCAGGCCTTGACGGCGCGCACGTAGTCACGAAGCCGCGGACCGGGGCGATCGAAGGTCATCCCGTAGCGACGCACGACATGCGTGCGGACCTGAGTGCCGAGACCGAGCCGGAAATTGCCGTCGGTCGCCTCCTGCAGTTCCCAGGCCGTGGCCGCGGTGACGAACGGGCTGCGTGGGAAGGCGACGGCGACGCCGGTGGAAAGTTCCAGGCCGGGTGCCGCCTGAGCTGCGACCGCGGCGTTGAGATAGGCGGTACGCCCGGTCTCGGTGAACAGCAGACCGGAGAATCCCGCGGCCCGCGTACGTCTGGCCGACTCGCCGATTTGCATCAACGGCTGCGGCATCGTCATGACGTCGACCTGCACGGTCGAACCGTACCTCCCGCCCACGATGCGCGCGTTCGGCATCAGCACCGTAAGGTCGGATTTGTGTGTGGAGTTGCCGGTGAGGTGCGACTCGACGGGCAGGTGCCCGATCTGACAGCGGTCGCAGCGATGACTGCCGTAATGGCGCCCAGGGGGCCCGATGCGGCGGGTGCCTGGTCACAGGGTCGTGTGGCCCTCGGTCATCGTCGCCTCCGGATCATCGACCTGACGGAAGCCGGCGCCCAGCCGATGGTGGATGCCGACCTGGGATTGACGATCGCCTGGAACGGCTGCATCTACAACTATAAGGAGCTCCGGCAAGAGCTGGAGGGGCACGGCTACCGCTTTTTTTCACACAGTGACAGCGAGGTGCTGCTCAAGGCGTATCACCGCTGGGGCGATGATTTCGTCAGCCATCTGATGGGCATGTTCGCTTTCGCAATTGTCGAAAGGGACAGCGGCCGGGTGCTGCTGGGCCGCGACCGGCTTGGCATCAAACCCTTGTATCTGTCCGAGGACAGTCACCGGATCCGTTTCGCGTCGACATTGCCGGCGCTGCTAGCCGGCGGCGGCGTGGACACCCGGATCGACCCGGTCGCATTGCACCACTACATGACGTTTCACTCGGTTGTGCCGGCACCGCTGACGATCCTGCGCGGAGTGCGCAAGGTGCCGCCGGCGACGCTCATTGCCATCGAACCCGACGGTCGGCGCACCAGCAGCGTCTACTGGATGCCCGACTTCACCAGACGAGATGACCGCTCCGATTGGTCCGAAGCCGACTGGGAAGATGCCGTCCTTTCCGCATTGCGGACGGCGGTCAAGCGGCGACTCGTCGCCGATGTCGCGGTCGGTTGTCTGCTGTCCGGTGGTGTGGACTCCAGCCTGATCGTCGGCTTGCTCGCCGAGGCCGGCCAGCATGGCCTAGCCACCTTCTCGATCGGCTTCGAATCGGCGGGTGGCGTCGAGGGCGACGAGTTCAAGTGGTCGGACATCGTGGCCGATCGGTTCGGCACTGATCACCACCAGATTCGCATCGGCACCGACCGCATGCTGCCCGCGCTTGCTGAAGCGATCGGCGCCATGAGTGAGCCGATGGTCAGCCACGATTGTGTCGCGTTCTACCTGCTCAGTCAGGAAGTGTCACGCCACGTGAAGGTGGTGCAATCGGGGCAGGGCGCCGACGAGGTGTTCGCCGGTTACCACTGGTACCCGCCGATGGGAACGCCGGCCGCAGGCACCCTTGAGGGCGCGGTCAACGCATACCGCAATGCCTTCTTCGATCGCGACGTCGCGGGCATCGAGGCACTGCTCGCCCCGGAGCGGGTCGCGCACGGTGATCCCAGCGAGCGATTTGTCACCGAACATTTCGCCCGGGCCAATGCCGATACCGGCATCGACCGTGCGCTGCGGCTCGATACGACGGTGATGTTGGTCGATGATCCGGTGAAGCGGGTAGACAACATGACCATGGCCTGGGGTCTTGAGGGACGCGTCCCATTCCTCGACCACGAGTTGGTCGAGTTGGCGGCATCCTGCCCGCCGGAGCTGAAGATTGCCCACGAGGGTAAAGGTGTTCTCAAACAGGCCGCGCGTCGCGTGATCCCGTCGGCAGTCATCGATCGGCCCAAAGGCTATTTTCCAGTTCCCGCCTTGACCCATCTGGCCGGGCCGTACCTCGATATGGTCCGCGACGCTCTCTATGCACCGGTTGCCAAGGAGCGCGGATTGTTTCGCGCCGACGCGGTCGAGGCCCTGCTGGCCGACCCCAATCGCCGGTTGACCCCGTTGCGCGGCAACGAGCTCTGGCAGATCGCGCTGCTCGAGATGTGGCTCCAGCAGCACGGTGTGACGGGGGCCGCCGCATGAATGCCACCGATCCGTCAGCCGAGCATTCCGAGGCGATTACGCTCGCCCTGCACGACGCCTCGCCGCCGGATCTGGTGGCGGCGATGGAAAAGGATGTTGCGATCGAATTAGGTTGGGGCCGAATCATTTTCGGGCAGACATTTGCCGATCCCGACATGCTGGCCGAGGTGCTGCGACAGGAAACGCTCGGGCGGCGCGATATCTGCATCTACGCCCGCGAGTCCCACGTCGTAGTGGCCGGCGCCGCAGCCGAGCTTTTCATCGACCCCAGCCATACCTATCGGCTTCGCTTCACCAGTGCTGACGACGATGATGAACCGGCGCCGTCGCCGGCTTCTGGCACCGTGCGCACACTGAACGATGCGAGTGACGCCGATGAGATGAATCGCGTCTACGTGCGGTGTGGAATGGTCACGGCGCCAGTCGACACGATCTGGCACAACCACCGTCACGTCGAGGCGGTGACGTATCTGGTTGCGGTGCGCAACGACGATGGTGCTGTCGTGGGCACCGTCACCGGCGTAGACCATGAGGTGCTGTTTTCGGACCCGGAGCAAGGGTCGAGCCTATGGAGCCTGGCGGTGGATCCTGCGGCCGGGCTTCCCGGGCTGGGTGAAGCGTTGACCCGGTCCTTGGCTGAGCACTTCCGTCAAAGGGGTCGCGCCTACATGGATCTGTCTGTCGCGCATGACAATGCGGCAGCCATCGGCCTGTACGAGAAGCTCGGTTTTGTTCGCGTTCCGGTACTGGCGATCAAACGGAAGAACGCGATCAACGAACCGTTGTTCACCCCGCCGCCGGAGACTATCGAAGACCTCAATCCCTACGCCCGCATCATCGCCGACGAGGCGTTGCGGCGCGGCATCTGGGTTGAGGTGCTGGACGCTGAGACGGGCGAGATACGACTCAGCCACGGCGGCCGCAGCGTTATCACGCGAGAATCCTTGTCGGAGTTCACCTCGGCGGTCGCGATGTGTCGTTGCGACGACAAGCGCCTCACTCGGCGCCTCGTCGCCGATGTCGGCATCACAGTGCCCCGTGCCCGCCTGGCCACCTTTGACGACGCCGACTACGCGTTTGTGACGGAGGTCGGAGAAGTTGTCGTCAAGCCCACCCGCGGCGAGCAAGGTAAAG
>JAVROZ010000584.1:0-4531 GCA_032162485.1 Mycobacterium sp. | reverse complement strand
ATGGACGCGGTGGCCTCCACCGGTTCGGCCGCCCCATTGGGCAGCCATGCCGCCGAGATCTATGCCAAATTCGCCGCCTCCCACGCCGACAAGGACTTCAGCGCGATCATCCAGACGTTGCGATAGCCTCTACGACGCTCAGCGGTGAAGCGGTCTGCACGACGCGTGTCAGCTCAAAGCCGGCCCGGCCGAGCAGGTCTCGGTACTCGGCGGTGGTGCGTTCCCGGCCTCCCAAATTCAGGAGCATCTCCAGATCCACCCATTTTCCCGGGAAGTCGCGATCGTGTGTGGGGATGACCAATTCGATCAGCAGAACCGCGGATCGGGGGGGCGCCGCCGCGCGAACGTTACGCAGGATCTGCACCGCCTTATCATCGGGCCAGTCGTGGATGATGTTCTTCAAGACATACGCGTCACCGCCGCCCGGAACGCTGTCAAAGAACGAGCCCTCCGCGATGCGCACCCGGTCGAGAACATTGCGGTCGCGCAGCAGGTTCGGGGCGCTCGCGACAACCTGCGGCAGGTCGTACAGGATCCCTTGGGAAGCCGGTGCCGCCGTCAGGATGGCAGCCAGCAGCGGGCCGTGCCCGCCGCCGACGTCGACGATCGTGGGATAGGCGCCGAAGTCGTAGCCGGCGACCACGGGCGTGTCCGTCAGCTTTGAAACACTGGTCATGGTCTGGTTGAAGAGTTCGGCAATCTCGGGTTGTTCGGCGAAGTAGTCGAAGCTCTCCTTGCCGCGCAATGCCGGAACGACCGTGTCTCCGGTTCGGATCGCCTCCTCCAGGAGGGTCCAACGCTCGCGCTGTTCCGGCGATCCGTAGAACCGCGCCGCCCAACTCATCGACACCGGCGCATCTGATCGCAGGGTGCTGGCAAGGGAGTTCAGTTCGTAGCGGCCGTCGCGGCGATGTCGGAAGATGCCCCGGCCGATCAATGCCCGCAGCAGTCGGCTCAGTCCGTCTGTATCCACACCGACCCGGCCCGCCAGCTCGTCGATCGGCAGCGGGCCGTCGGTGAGGGCGTCCGCTACACCGAGTTCGGCCGCCACGGTGATCGCCTGCGACGTCCAGGTGGCGATGATCATCTCCATCATTGCTGCCGGCGCGGGTGTCAGCCGTTGATTGAGTCGCCACAGGCACTGTCGAATCCACTCGACAGCGCGGGCCAGCCTGGCCGGTGGCACCATCGATTCATTCATGGGCTGCAACAGGCGTGGCTGCCAGCGCTGCACCGACGTCGTGGCTGATCTGCGCGGCCATCCGGCGGTGACTTGTCCGGTCCAGAAACATCGTCAGTGCCTTGGCCGTGAACCGGTCTGAGATCATCGCCGCCGGCCTCAGCGCGGACTCGCTGCGCGACACTTGCTGGGTGGTCACCCAGGACACGGCCTTGACCTTGCGGCGCCTGGTGCTTTCGTACCAGCGCAACGCTTTGGGCCCATTCTGGAAATCCGACAGAGCTTTGCGCAACACCATGGTGTCAAGCAACGCCTGATTGGTGCCCTGTGCCAGGGTCGGCGGCATCGTGTGTGCGGCATCGCCGAGCAACGTCACCGCGCCGCGGCCCCGGCCCGGGATCGGATGCCGGAAATGCGGGAACGGTGAAGGTGCCAGATCTTCGTCGGTCAACGTCGCCAATACGCAATCGACCGAGTCGGACCAGCCCGCGAAAATGGACCGGATCTCCTGGATCGGACATCCCGGTCTGACGAAGTCGGGCGACCATGGCAGGTCGAACCACCACTGCAGATCGGAACCGCCGGCCGGCCACAGGCCGAGGTTCGCGTGCTCGCCGATGATCATCAGCGCGTCATCCGTGCCAGCGATCTCCGGCAAGGTCACCAAGCCTTGCCAGCTGCACCAGCCGGTAGGCTCCGCCCGTTGGGCGCCAACGACATTGCGAACCATCGAGTGCAGGCCGTCCGCACCGATCAGTAGGTCCCCTTCGGCCGAGCTGCCGTCATCGAACTCGACGCGGACTCCGTCCCGCGTATCGATCACCTGGACCGCACGGGAGTTGCACCGAATGCGATCGCCCGGGAAGCCTTCCAACAGCCGTTCCAGAAGGACGCGGCGGGGAATCATCCGCACGGGTGCGACGAGCCGTTGCGCGACCTCCGCCAAATCCACGGTGGCGACCGGACGACCAGTGGGGGTTAGGACCCGCAGGGTGGACAGTTGCTGACCGGCCCCCTCCAGATCGACGCCCAGCTGGCCCAGAACTGTTGCGCCATTGGACCAAATGGTTACGGCGCCACCACCTGCCGACACCTCCGGCCGCCGCTCGAAAACGGTGACGTCATGTCCGTCGCGTAACAGTCCCCGCGCAGTGGAAATGCCGCCTACCCCGGCGCCGATAACGAGGATCCGGTGTGGGTTCATCTGCGACCTCCTACCGCTTACACGGAGGGTTTCGCCGAGAAGTTCAATGCGCGGCGGAATCCGGGACTAGAAGTCGCCGGTGTTGCGCCGCAACGATTCAATGGATGACACCAGCGCCTGCGATTCGCTTGCGGCCATGCCGATGTCGGCGAACACCTGCTCGTTGAGTGTGACGGTCGCATCTTCGACTGTGGAACGGCCCAACTCGGTGATCTGTACCAACGTCGTGCGCCCGTCGGTGGGGTGCGGCACCCGCTGCACCAGACCGTCGGCTTCCAGTCGGCGGATCGCGTGGGTAACGCTGGTGACGTGGACCTGGAGGCGGTCCGATGCTTTGGTGATCGGCAATGCCCCGGCGCGACTGAACGCCAAGAGACGGAGCAATTCGTACCGGGAAAAACTGAGGTCGTAGGGACGTAGCGCCGCCTCGACGCGGGCCAGGAATATCTGGTGCGCGCGCATCACCGAAGTCACCGCGACCATGCCCTGCGACACGTCACCCCAACCGGCCCGCTCCCAGTTGACCCGTGCCGCAGCGATGGGATCGGGTTTGGAAGAGGCGGCCACGCCCCTTTCTTACCCCACTGCGGTCAGCACCGCTTGCGTGGACGCGCGGTTTCCCACGGTGATGCGAGCCGCGCCGTCGGGGTAATAGCGAGCCGTCAACCCGGTATGGCCGAATACCTCCAGCCAGGGTCGCTTGACGGCCGGCAGGTACACGAAGTTGGCATGCCCCGCGGTGGTGTATATGCCCAGTGCCCGAAGGCGCCGGCACAGGTAGTCGCGCTCACCGGTGATCCGCCGGATGCGTTGCCGCAACTGATCCTCGGCGTCATAGGACGCCGCCACCGCGGTCAAGCTTGTGATGCCCATACCGAACGGCAACTGCATTCGCCACAGGCTGGTGGCCAGTTCCGGTGCGGCGAACCCGTACCCGATCCGAAGTCCGGCCAGGCCATAAGCCTTCGAGAATGTCCGCAAGACCACAACATTCGGAAAGCACCGAATCAGGTCCGGTCCGTCGATTCGATGTTGGGCGGCGACGAACTCGATGTAGGCCTCGTCGAGCAGCACGACCGTATCGTCGGGTATCCGCCGCAGAAATCGCAGCACCTCCGCGGCGGATTCGACAGTGCCGGTCGGATTGTGCGGCCGGCACAAGACGACGACGCGGGCGTCCCTCGCCGCCTCGGCCATTGCCTCCAGATCGTGGTAGCCGCGCTTGTCCAGGGGCACCGTGACCGACGCCAGGCGGGCCATCCGGGCGAAGATCGGATAACCGTCGAAAGTCGGCTCGCTCAGCACAATTCGGTCACCGGGCCGCGTCACCGCATGCAGGGCCTGCATCACCACCCCGCTGGCACCCGCGCCCAGCACGACCTGCTCGTCGCGAACCCCGATGTGACCGGCGATCAAGCGACGCAGCCGTTCGGGCAGGAACTCCGGATACCGGTTGGCGACTTCGATCGAACGCATCAGCGCCGAGCGGACGGTCGGCAGCGGCGGAAACGGGTTCTCGTTGAGCGACAGTGCGAATGAATCAGTCGCGTTCGGCAGCCCGTCGAGGATTTCCGCGGTGACGGGGCTCGCCTGCATGAGAGGTTGCATCAGCTTCGTCCACCCCAGCGGACCGCTGCGGCACCGGCGAAGTCGCCGGCGTGCGCGAACGCGGCCATCATCACGATGTCGCCGGCCTTGACCTGACCGTCCGATATCGCACGATCCAGGTTGATCGGGATGCCGGCGCCGAACAGGTTGCCGCAGCTATCAAAGGTGTCGCGATGACGCTCGGGCGGCAACTCGAGCGCTTCGCGCCAGTTTTGTAGGAAAACCCGGTTCGGCTGATTGGTGACCAGAAGGTCGATGTCTTTAGACGACAAGCCGATTCGATCGCAGACGGCCAGCGCCACTTCGGGGACCTGCCGATTGCCGCGAGCGAGCACCTTCATGATCTTGGTTTCGGTGAACCCGATGGAGCCCTCGCCGGGGCCGGGCTGCCACCACTTGCGCGGCGGATCGATCGCCAGCGTCATGTCGCCGGCGTATTCGCCATAGGTGCGGCACTCGATGTCGAGAATGGGCGACTCATCCGACACAGTGACCAGTCCAACCGCGGCGCCGTCGCCGGGCACGCATGACTGCGCCTT
>JAVROZ010000583.1:0-3557 GCA_032162485.1 Mycobacterium sp. | reverse complement strand
AGTTCGATGCGCTCGCCGGTGGCGTCGTCGTAGTAGGTGATGCGCGGGCCGACCGGGTCGGTGCGCAGCATCGGGTCCAGGATCGCTCCGCTGAGCGTGATCAGTGGCTGCACTGGAAAGTCAGTTTATGCACTCGGGATTTTCCGAGCCGGCGGTGAGGATCGGCGACGGCGCCGGCACGGTGCTGGCGGTGCCGTTGCTGGATCCGACGGGCGACGCGTGTGCGGGCGTGACTGTCCCGCCCTCGAGCCCGGAGCCCGGACCGGTGTAGTCGTTGGCCAGCACCACCCGAACCGTCCCGGTCGGTATCGAGGCGTCCGCTATGACCGGGAGGCCACCCAGTTGCCTGGCGACCTCCTGCGCGCCGAGGTCTTCGGTCTTGGCGGCACGCACCTGACTGCCCTTGACGTGGCCGCCGTCGTTGTTGCCCGCGGAGCCTGCGGTAAACCCCTTGGCGCTCAGCACGTCCAACACCGACGTGGCCAGGCCGTTGATGTCGGTGTCGTTGACGACGTTGGCGGTGGTTTTGGCCGGCGTGTAGGCCAGTTCCTCGGTCTTGCCCTGATCCTGCTCGTGCAGCAGGCCGCCAACCCACTCCTGCACCTGGTGGGCGTCCACCCGCACCACGCTCTGCATGCCGTCGTCGCTCCAGCCGGCGCCGTCGAGCACCGGAATGGTGGCGAACGCGACGTTGCCACCGGTCAGCTTCGACAGCTGGTTGACGAAGTCCATGATGTTCCACCCCGAGGACAGCACCACCGAGCGCTGCACCGCGGACTCGAGTCGCTTCAGCGTGGTCGGGCTGGACATCGTCTTTCCGGAGATGACCCGGTGCGCGAGCGAGGCCATCACCGCCTGCTGACGCACCACCCGGTCAAGATCGCCGCGCGGCAGGTCGTGGCGCTGCCGGACGAAGCTCAATGCCTGCGGACCGTTGAGACGTTGCCGGCCGGCCGGGAAGTCCGCGCCGGAAAGGGGTTCGAACACCGCGTCCTTGAGGCATACCTCGACGCCGCCGAGTGCGTCGGCGATCAACGAGAAGCCGAGCAACCCGATCTCCGCGTAGTGGTCGACGGTGACGCCGGTGAGGTCGGCCACCGTCTTGATCAGTGCCTCCCGCCCGGCCTGGGTCCCGGCCGCCGCGGCTTCGGTGGCCGAGGCGCCGGCCTGCACGAGGCTGGTCCGCTTGATCTCGCGGGTCTGGCCGTAGACGCCGTTGATCTTGGTCTTGCCCAGGCCGGGGGCCTGCACGTACGAGTCGCGGGGGACCGAGATCGCGGTCGCCGACTTTCCGTTGTTGGGTATCCGGATCAGAATGATGGTGTCGGTGTTGGTGGCTTCCTCGTCGCCGGCCCGCAGCGTGGCCAGTTCCTCGGGCGACAACGCATTGCCGTGCGCGTCGGTGCGACTGTCCAGGCCGACCAACAAAATGTCGATCGCGCCGTCGTCGCCGCCGTGACCGAGCGAGGGCGCGGACATGTGGAAGATGCCGTCCTCGAACGAGCGGACGTTGCTCCATGCCACCCCGGTGCCGAGCACGACTGTGATGGCCAATGCCGTACCAATCACACGCATCACACGAGCCACAGTTTGCGCAGGCATCACTGTAGGCTACTTGTGCAACAGCCGCTTTCCGGTTAGCCGGGCCCGGCGTGCCAGACTCGAACACATGTCGAGCGGGTCAGCGAGGCTGGTGATCACCGGCGCGGGCGGGCAGCTGGGCCGCCTGGTGACGGCGCTGGCCAGCCGTGCCGGCCGCGATGTGCTGGCCAAAACGTCTTCGGAATGGGACATCACCGACCCCGCCGCGGCCGAAGACATCATCCGAAGTGGCGATGTCGTCATCAATTGCGCGGCGTATACCGACGTCGACGGCGCCGAGAGCGACGAGGCGGGTGCGTACGCCGTCAATACGACCGGTCCGGAATACCTCGGCCGCGCCTGCGCGCGCGCCGGTGCGCGGCTGATCCACGTCTCCACGGATTACGTGTTCAATGGTGATTTCGGGGGAGCCGAACCGCGTCCCTATGAGCCCGGCGACCAAACCGGACCACAGGGTGTCTATGCGAGCAGCAAGCTCGCCGGGGAAGAAGCCGTCCTCGCGTCGCTGCCGGAGGCCGTGGTGGTGCGCACTGCCTGGGTGTACACCGGCGGCCTGGACAGAAGCGATTTCGTCGCCGTCATGCAACGGTTGGCCGCTGGTGAGGGCCCGATCAAAGTGGTTGACGATCAAATCGGGTCGCCCACCTACGCCGGCGACCTGGCCGCCGCGTTGTTGGAGTTGGCCGATAGTGACGTGCGCGGGCGCCTGCTGCACGCCGCCAATGAAGGTGTGGTCTCCCGGTTCGAGCAGGCCCGCGCGGTGTTCGAAGAAAGCGGCGCCGACCCGCACCGGGTCAATCCGGTCGGCAGCGACGAATTTCCGCGGCCGGCGGCGCGCCCGCCGTACTCCGCATTGTCCGGGCGGGAGTGGGCCGCCGCCGGCCTCACGCCGTTGCGGCCGTGGCGCCCTGCCCTGGTAGCGGCACTGACGGCGGCTGCCGATCGACCGATACCCTCTACGCGTGACTGACGTTCTGCCGGTCGTAGCCGTGACCTATTCGCCGGGTTCGCACCTGGAGCGGTTTTTGGCGTCGTTGTCGCTGGCCACTGATCGGCCGGTCCGCGTGCTGCTGGCCGACAACGGCTCCACCGACGGAACTCCGCAGGCCGCAGTGGAGCGCTACCCCAACGTACGGCTGCTGCCCACCGGCGCCAACCTGGGCTATGGGACGGCGGTCAACCGCACGGTCGCCCAGCTCGATCAACAGTGCGGGCCCGACGAACGCTTCGTCGACGACTGGGTCATCGTGGCCAACCCGGACGTGCAATGGGGGCCGGGCAGTATCGACGCCCTGCTGGACGCCGCCACCCGCTGGCCGCGCGCCGGCGCGTTCGGTCCGCTGGTCCGCGACCCCGACGGGTCGGTCTATCCGTCGGCACGCCACCTGCCCAGCCTGATTCGCGGCGGCATGCATGCGGTGGTCGGGCCCGTCTGGCCGGGTAATCGATGGACGCGTGCCTATCGCCAGGAGCACCTGGAGCCCAGCGAGCGGCCGGTGGGCTGGCTGTCGGGTGCGTGTCTGCTGGTGCGCCGCTGCGCGTTCGAGCAGGTTGGTGGCTTCGACGAGCGCTACTTCATGTACATGGAAGACGTCGACCTCGGCGACCGACTCGGCAGAGCCGGCTGGCTCAGCGTCTACGTGCCGTCGGCCGAGGTGCTGCACCACAAGGGCCACTCGACCGGAAGCGATCCGGCGAGGCATCTGGCCGCCCATCACCGGAGTACCTATATCTTTCTCGCGGACAGGCATTCCGGATGGTGGCGGGCACCGCTGCGCTGGACGCTGCGCGGATCGTTGGCGGTGCGCTCGCGCGTGATGGTCCGTAGTTCACTGCGCAAGGTGCGCAGGTCGCAGCGACGGGAATTGAAGTTGACAGAAGGGCGGCACTGAGGTGGCAACCCATCAAGTCGATGCGGTGGTCCTGGTCGGCGGTAAGGGGACCCGGCTGCGTCC
>JAVROZ010000582.1:0-3192 GCA_032162485.1 Mycobacterium sp. | reverse complement strand
AAGATCCGCGGCTACCGCATCGAACTCGGCGAAGTCCAGGCAGCGCTGGCCGGGATCGACGGCGTCGAGCAGGCGGCGGTCATCGCCCGCGAGGACCGCCCGACAAACAAACGCCTCGTCGGTTACATCACCGGCACCGCAGACCCGACCGCAATCCGCACCCAGTTGGCCCAGCGACTCCCGGCCTACATGGTCCCAGCCGCCGTCGTTGTCCTCGACGCCCTGCCGCTGACCACCAACGGCAAACTCGACACCCGCGCCCTACCGGCACCGGAATACACCACAGCCGAGCACCGCGCTCCGGATAGCGCGATCGAGGAGGCGCTGGCTGGTATCTTCGCCGAGGTGCTGGGTGTGGAGCACGTCGGAGTCGACGACTCATTCTTCGATCTGGGTGGGGACAGCATTTTGTCGATGCAGGTGGTGGCGCGCGCCCGTGCCACCGGCGTGATCTGTAAGCCCCGCGACATTTTCGTGGAGCAGACCGTGGCCCGGCTGGCCCGCGTTGTGCGGGTCGCCGACGGTGCGACGGGCGTCGTCGATGAAGGCGTTGGGCCGATCCTCGCCACCCCGATCATGTCCTGGCTGCACGGCTTCAAAAAGACCGGCGGTCCGGTCGATCAGTTCAACCAGACGCAAGTCGTCCAGGCTCCTGTCGGAGTGACCGAGGCCGACGTGGTGGTCGTCTTGCAGGCGCTGCTGGACCGGCACGCGATGCTGCGGCTGCGCGCGGATGACGTTGGCGCCGAAGGCTGGTCGTTGACGGTGCCCGAGGCCGGCGCCGTCGACGCCAGCGAATGCCTGCGCACAGTGGAGGTGTTCTCCGACGAGGCGCTGGTCGAAGCGCGGTCGCGGCTGGACCCGGCGGGCGGGGGGATGATCAGCGCACTGTGGGTGGCCTCGACGCGGCAGCTGGTGGTGATCGTCCACCACCTGGCAATCGACGGGGTGTCGTGGCGAATTTTGTTGGAGGACTTGAACATCGCGTGGGGCCAACACCACAACGGACAACCCGTAGCCCTGCCGGCAGGCGGGACGTCGTTCGCCCGGTGGGCGTCGCTGCTGGCCGACTACGCGTGTAGCCCGGAAGTCATCGAACAGGCCGAAGCCTGGCGGCGGGTGGCGGCCACCCCGGCCGCGCTACCCGCCGTGCGGCCGACGGTGGACACCTATGCCAACGCGGGGCAGTTGTCGGTGTCGCTGGATGCGGCGACCACCCAGAAATTGCTCGGTGAGGTGCCCGCGGCGTTCCATGCCGGCATCCAGGACATCATGCTGATCGCATTCGCGTTGGCGGTAGCGGAATTCCAGGGCGCGGACGGCAATGGCGCCGCTCCGATCGGCATCGACGTAGAAGGCCACGGCCGCATCGAAGATCTGGGGGGAGCCGCCGACCTCGACCTGTCCCGGACGGTCGGCTGGTTCACCACCAAATACCCGGTGTCTCTGGCCGTGAGTGGGTTGTCCTGGGCGCAGGTGATGGCCGGTGACGCGGCGCTGGGGACGGTCATCAAGAACGCCAAGGAACAACTTCTGAAACTGAGCGATCCGCTTTCCTACGGTCTGTTGCGGTATTCGAACCCCGAGGTCGACCTGGCCGTGTCTGAACCAGTGATCGGATTCAACTACCTCGGGCGGCTCGGTGGTGCGGCGGCCACCGCGTCGGACGAGTTATGGCTCATCAGCCAAGACGGCATGCCGATCGCCGCCGCCGCCGCGGCGGTGCCGATGCCGTTGGCACACACCGTGGAACTCAATGCCGCCACGGTCGACGCCGACACCGGCATGCACCTGCACGCCACCTGGACGTGGGCGCCCTCGGCACTGACTCACGCGCATGTCAGCCGGCTGAGCCGCCTGTGGTTTGAGGCCCTGACCGGCATTTGCGCACATGTGCAAGGCGGTGGGGGCGGGTTGACGCCCTCCGATATCGCCGTTCCTCTCAGCCAGCAACAGATCGACGAGCTTCAGCGGCAATATGCGGATCGCTGACGTATTGCCGCTGACCCCTCTCCAACAGGGTCTGCTATTCCACGCGAGCGCGGCGCAATCCGGTGACGACATATATGCGGTGCAGCTGGGAATCACCGTGTCCGGCCCGCTGGACCCGCAACGGCTACGCGATGCGGTGCACACGGTCATCAGCCGTCATCCGCATTTGGCTGCCCGCTTCAATCAACAGTTCAAGGACCCGGTGCAGCTCATTCCGGCTGATCCTGCGCCGGGGTGGCGGTATGTCGAGCTGGGCGGCCCCTATGACATCGACCGCGTCGATGACGTCGATATCGATGAGCAGATGCAGCGCCTGTGCGCCGAGGAACGCGCCGCGGTCTGCGAGCTGGCCGAACAGCCGGCCTTTCGGGTGGCATTGATTCGCACAGCGCCAGGCCGGTACCGGTTGGTATTGACCAATCACCACATCCTCATGGATGGCTGGTCGCTACCCATCCTGCTCGGCGAGATATTCGCCAGCTACTACGGGCATTGGCTGCCAGCGCCCGCGCCGTACCGCAACTTTGTTAACTGGCTGGCCGGTCGGGATCGTGCGGCGGCGCAGGCGGCGTGGCGGGCGGTGCTCGCGGGTTTTGACACCCCCACTCTGGTGGGCCCGTCGCAACGGTTGGGGGCGGGGCGACGAGCCGTGGAGTCGTTCCGGGTGCCCGAGGAGCTCACGCGGGCGCTCACCGAACTGGCCCGCTCACGCCGCACCACGATCAGCACCGTGTTGCAGGGCGCCTATGCGCAGCTGCTGATGTGGCTGACCGGTCAGCACGATGTGGTCTTCGGCGCGGTGGTTTCCGGTAGGCCGGCCGAGCTGCTGGGCGCGGATTCGATGGTGGGCCTGTTCATCAATACGGTGCCGGTGCGGGCGCAGGTTACGCCGACGACCACTGCCGCGGGACTGATTGACCAGCTTCAGAGCGTCTACAACGACACCCTCGAGCATCAGCACCTGGCGCTGAGCGAGATCCATCGCATCACCGGTCAGGACAAACTATTCGACACGCTGTTCGTATTCGAGAACTACCCGATCGACGCAGCCGCGGTATCCGGTGACCACGAATTGTCCATCAGCGAGGTCACTAGCCGTGAGCACAACCACTATCCGCTGACGGTGCAAGCCCAGCCGGGCGCCGAACTGGGCCTGCGCGTCGAATACGACACCGATGTCTTCGACACGGACAACATCAC
>JAVROZ010000581.1:0-9103 GCA_032162485.1 Mycobacterium sp. | reverse complement strand
GGCCCAGCGCGATGCCGTCGGCCCCTTCGGTGGCGTGGACGATTTCCAGGTCCAACTCTCCACCCGGGTAGTTGAGGGTGGCGGAGTCGTCGGTTGCGGCCACGGGAACCCCTTTGCGCTTGCGTGTTGATTGCTGGCCCGGCTGGTTGCCTATAGCGCAAAGGTAGTCGTTATCGCGACCGCGTGCCTGCCCGGGGGTTGGGTCGGCGTCCGAGCGCATCGAGTGGCTGGGGGCGCCCGGCTTTACTCGATCTTGACTATGCCGTGAATCCCGCCACCGACGATGCTCGATATGAGTACCGTTTCATCGGTGGAGCTGGGCGTTTTAGGGCCACTCCAGGCCCGACTAGACGCTGCGCCCGTCGCTATTCCGGGCGCCAAACCGCGTGCCATTCTCACCATGCTCGGCCTACACGGCGGCTCCGTTGTGTCCGCCGACACGCTGATTGGGCTGTTGTGGGGCGATGCCCCGCCGCGCACCGCCGCCAAGGCCCTGCAGACCCACATCTCCGCACTCCGCCGCAGCCTTGGCGATGGCTTCGTTCTGACGAAGGGCGTCGGCTGGATCCTCGCCGAGAGCGACGTCGATGCCACTCGCTACAAGTTGGCCGTGAAGAACGGGCGCGCGGCCGCGGCCGCGGGTGAGACCAGCCAAGCGGCGGCTCGGTTCGAGGAGGCGCTGACTCTGTGGCGGGGAGTGCCGGAGTTACCCGACGGTGAGCGAGGCCTGTCCGAGAAGACCCGTTGGATCGAAAGCCACGCTGCGCTTGTGGAGGATCGTGCGGATGCCCTGCTCGCAATGGGCCGCGCCGCCGAAGTCATCGGCGATCTCGAAGCGGCGGTTTCCGAGGCGCCACTGCGCGAGAGGCGCTGGGGCCAGCTGATGCTCGCGCTCTACCGCGCCGGCCGGCAAGGTGACGCTCTTGGTGCATATCAACGGGCACGGACGCTGCTGGCCGAAGAGTTGGGAATCGATCCCGGACCGGAGCTTCGACGACTTGAGACCACCATTGTCGCGCAAGACGCTTCGCTAGATGTCGTTGCGGGACAACATTCTTCGTCGGTGATGCGCGCAGTGACCTTTCTGCTCACCGACATTGAGGGATCGACCGCCGCCTGGGAGCTGGACGCCAAAGCGATGGCAGTGGCGCTTGCCCGGCACGACGAACTCGTGGAACAGGTGGTCACGTCGCGGGGAGGGCGGCTGATCAAGACACGCGGCGAGGGCGATGCCACGTTCTCGGTTTTCGATCGCCCGTCGGCAGCAGCCGCAGCCGCTATGGAGCTACAAGACGCAATCATCCACGAGCAGTGGGGCCTTCGAGAGCCGATGCGTATCCGGATCGCACTGCACACCGGTGAAGTAGAGCTCCGGGACGGCGACTACTTCGGTCGGGCGGTCAACCGCGCTGCCCGCCTGAGATCGCTGGCCGCGGGCGGCCAAATCTTGTGCTCTGGCGCGACAGCCGAGCTCGTCGTTGATTCACTGCCCGACGACGTTGTCCTCACCGACCTGGGTTTGCGCGAACTGCGCAACCTCGCCCGCCCTGAGCATGTCTTCGAGCTCCGACCCGAAACCGCGGAGGAGGGCGCCCAACCGCCGACAAGCGATACGCCGATGGAGCGGCCAGCTCTCCCCTCCGTTCTGATCGGTACCGGACCGTTCGTCGGTCGTGGCAGCGAACTCTCGCGGCTTCTGTCTGCCTGGCAGACCTCGCTTGGCGGTGGCGCGCGCGCGACCCTGATCACCGGCGAACCGGGTGTCGGCAAGACGCGCTTGGCTGGCGAGTGGTCCAGGCAGGCCTACGAGCAAGGCGCGGTCGTGGTGTACGGCCGTTGCGACGAGGACCTCGGTGCCCCCTACCAACCCTTCGCGGAAGCCCTGCGTTCGATGGTGCCCTGCGTCGGCACCCGTCGGTTGCGCGGATTGCGCGGCGTCGAAGCTTTGCTTCCGCTCGTCCCCGGGCTCGTCGACGATGTGCCCGATCTGGCCGCGCCCACGCGGGCCGACCCCGGCACTGAGCGCTACGCACTTTTTGACGCCGTCGTTGCACTCCTGGAAATGGCCTCCGCGCAAGCACCGGTTGTCCTGATACTCGACGACCTGCACTGGGCGGCCAAGCCAACGCTGCTGCTGTTGCGACATCTGTTGCGCTTCGGGGACCGAGCGCGCGTGCAGGTCGTCGGCACCTACCGCAGCACTGATCTCGACCGCTCCCATCCCTTGGCGGCGATGCTGGCCGACCTGCACCGCGACGGCACCGCCAATCGCATCAGTCTCAGCGGACTCGATGAGGACGACGTCAGCGCCTACGTCGAAAAGGCCGGCTACGACGACGCAGAGCTCGGCCACGCATTGGCCGCCGTCACGGGCGGCAACCCGTTCTTTCTGATCGAGGCTCTGCGCCATGTCGACGAGAGCGGCGGCGTATGGGACCCGAGCACACTGCCCCATGGTGTGCGAGAAGCCGTGAGCCGCAGACTTTCCCGGCTTCCGATCGAGACCAACAAAGCCCTCGCCGCCGCCGCGGTCGTCGGCAGCCGATTTGCGCTGGACCTGGTCGAGCGCGTTGTGGGAGACGACCTGGTCGACGCGTTCGACGAGGCGTCCAAGGCCGGCATCGTCATCGAAGAGCCGGGTGGTCGATATCGGTTCAACCATGCGATCGTCCGACAGTCGTTGCTTGCCGAACTGCCGTCGATGCGGCGCATGCGGTTGCACCAGCGCATCGCCACGACTTTGGAGGGCGAGCTCACCGCCGACGACGAGCTGCTCGCTGAACTGGCCCATCATTATTTCGAATGCGCCTGGGCGGGAAACGCGGCCAAGGCCGTCGAATATTGCCGGCGTGCGGCAGACCAGGCAATGGCCCGGCTCGCCTATGAAGGCGCCGCTGATCTTTACGACCAGGCCCTGCACGCTCTGGAGGAGCTTGACGACGAGCTGCCTGACCGCGACAACCAGGTCGCCGACCTACTCGTCGCGCGTTGCGAGGCTCTGCTCGCCGCGGGTGACGTAGCTTCGGCAGCCGGTGCGGTCTCCCAATTACAGCAGGCGACAGTCGATTCCGCCCGGCTGTCGGCGTGGGCGACCTGCTTCGACGGCCAGCTGTCGGTCTTGGTCCACCCGGAGCGGTTGGACGACGTAGAAGTCGCGCTAGGCGCCGCCGCACACACATTAGCCGAAATGGACGATGCCGCAGGGGAAGCCAAGGCGCATACCGTCCGTGCCACCTGCCTCGCCCGGCTCGGACGAATTGGCGAGTCCGAAGTCGCCTTGGATGACGCTCTCACGGCGGCACGACGTGCGCGTGAACACCGGCGGGTGAATGCCGTGCTGGCCGGGGCGCCACTTGCGGCGCTATGGGGCCCAAATCCGGTTCCGCGAGCGGGCGGGCGGTGCCTTGACGTCGTCCGATTACTCAGGATCACCACCGACTCGCCGGCGGTGGAAGCGACATCGACGCGCTGCCAGGCCGTCTTGGAGGCCTTCCGCGGCCGCGATGCGGCAGCCCGACGGATGATCGACTCGGCCCGGCGGACTGTGACCGAACTGGGCCTACGCCATGCCCTTCTGGAGGTCGAGCAGTTCGCCGGAATCGTCGAGCTGGTATTGGGCGATCCGGCCAACGCGGAGGCGCATCTGCGCCTGGCCTGCAACGGTTTTCGTCGGATGGGTCTGGACGCCGACACCGCCGAGACCGCTGCACTACTCGGCCGCGCATGCCTTGCACTGGATCGAGATGCCGAGGCTGACGAATTGTGCACCGAGAGCGAGCGACTCGCAGGGCACGCGTTGAAGGCGTCGATCGCCTGGCGCACACTTCGGGCGCAGTTGTTGTCGCGTAGTGACGATCACGATGAGGCTCGGCGTGTTGCGCAGGCTGCCGTCGCTTTGGCCGAGCGCACCGACGGGTTGGTCGATCATGGTGACGCGTGTCTGTCGTTGGCAAAGGTGTTGGTCGCGGCCGGCGACACCGCCGGGGCGCGAGCCGCCGCCGAACGAGCGGCTGACCTCTATGAACGGAAAGGCGCTGCGGCGCTGGCTGATAAGGCGCGCTCCATGCTGGACGAGCGAGTCGAGGAAAATGCCCCGTCTGCACCCGCAGCACCCGTTGTCGCAACTCACACCGCGGCCGTCCAGGTGAGCGAACGCGCGATGGCCGCTATCGATCGCGGGGCCTGGGACGAATTCGAGCGGCTGTTCGCACCCGAGGGTTCTGTCGAGAGTCGGCGAAAAATCGTCGGCTTCGAGCAGAACGAATTCCCAACGAGCGAGGTGATGCACCAGACCAGGCGCGATCTCGAGACGGGGGCTATGCGGATTAACCGTGTCGTTATCGCCGTGCGAGGCGAGCGCTTTGGTCTCGCTCGAACTGTGATAAGCACACCCGACACGAGCCCCGGGTCACCGCAAGACGAATTCCTCCAGGTATACGGCATCGACGACCAGGAGCGAATTGTGCTGCAGGTCTGGTTCGACCTCGAAGACATGGACGCCGCGATTGCCGAACTCGATGCGCTGCACGCCCGGTTTGAGGAAGTGGCACGCCCGCAGGCGCCGCGGCTCGAAACCGCGGCTAGCCGAGCGGTCGAGCGCTACATCGCGCACTTCACAGCCCGAGACTGGGATGCACTCGCGACGGTAATGTCCGACGAAATCGTTACCGATGATCGCCGGCGGGGCGCAAACGCGGGGATGAGACACGGTCGCGATGCCGAGGTAATGAATCTGCGGACATCCGCTGACGCCGGGGTCACGTGCATGGCGTCCGTCGTCATCGCAATCCGTGGGGAGCGCCTCGTCCTCGTGCACGCGTTGGGTCGATATGAAGGGTCCGAGGAGTTTCCTGTTGAGATGCTGGCCGTCGTCGAAATCAACTCCGGCAACCAGATCGCGGCGATCGTCCTGTTCGACCTCGACGACTTCGACTCCGCCATCGCGGAACTCGATGCCCGATACCTCGCCGGTGAAGCCGCCGCCCATGCGCGGACGTGGTCGATGATCGCGGAATCCTGTGCCTCGCTTGGCCGGCAGGAAAATCTGGCGACAGTAAGCCCAGACGCTATGTTTGTTGATCACCGCCGGGCAGCAGCGTTCGGGCTCACTGACCTGACGACCTATATTCGCGCCGGGTACGACCTCGGCCAACACATCCGGCCCTACATCGAGGCTGTCCACCGGCTGAGCGATCTCGGAGCGGTATGCAGCTATGCGGCGCACGGTTTTTCGGATCAGGGTTTCGACGCAGAGTGGCAGGGAATCAGCCTTGCATCAGTCAACGGCGACATGTTCAATCGCTGCGAGTTCTTCGATGAGGCAGACATCGACCTCGCGATCACGAGATTCGAGGAACTCAGCCGATTGACGCCACGACTGGAGAACGCGGCCAGCCGTATGGGTGACCGCTTCTTGGCGCACTTTGCCGCGGGCGATTGGGACGCCATCGCGGAGATCTTCGCCGAGAACATGTCCAATGAAGACCGCCGTCGGTTGGTGAGCACGGGAGTCTTCAATGGTCGGGACGCCCAGATGGGCAACATGCGGGCGGTCGCCGAACTGTGGTCTACGAACGTGACGAGGACCGTCATGGCGACCCGCGGCAGGAATCTTTCACTGGCGCGCGTTGGCTTCTCGCGCGGCGAAGGGGTTGAAGCCTTCCGCACCGAGTTCCACTCCGTCATCGAGATCGACGCCGAAGAGCGGATTTCGGCGATTATCGTGTTCGACGTCGACGACTTCGCGGCCGCCATCGCCGAACTCGATGCCCGATACGTCGCTGGCGAGGCGGCAGCCCACGCGCGCACTTGGTTGGCGATCGCACAGGTGTATGCTGCGCTCAATCGCGGTGAGATGCCCGCGGCCGCAACAGACTTGGTAGACGTCGACCATCGTTCACTGGCGGCGATCGGGTCTGGTGACCTGATGGCATACCTCCAGGCCGCGTCGGACGATACACCTGGGGGCGCCATTTATATTGAGACCGTTCATCGGCTGACCGACCTCGGCGCGGTCACCACACATGTGACCAAGGCGACGTCACAAGAAGGGTTCGACGCCGAATGGCGTATCACTAGCTTCTTTATAGTCGGCGGCGATCTGATTAACCGCTACGAGATTTTCGAGGAGGCCGATCTCGACACCGCGCTGGCCCGCTTCGAGGAACTACAGCCACAGGCAAGTCGGCTGGAAAACGCGGCGAGCCAAGCGGGTAAGCGCTTCCTGGCGCACTATGCGGCAGGCGACTGGGACGCCATGGCCGAGATACTGGCCGACGACTTTTCCAGTGACGACCGCCGTCGGGTCGTGGGCGCGGGAATCCGGCATGGTCGAGACGGCGAGATCCTGAACATGCGGGCGATCTCGGGCCTCTGGCACACGAACGTAATGTCGACCGTCATGGCGACCCGCGGGGGGCGTCTTGTGCTCATGCGTGCCCGTTTCTCGGGCCGCGACCAAGGACCCGAGGCGTTCGTCCTAGAGGTGCTCGGCATCGTCGAGATCAACGCCGACCAGCGGATTGTCGCCTTCGGCTTGTTCGAGCTCGACGATTTCGACTCCGCCGTAGCAGAGCTCGACGTCCGATACATGGCCGGCGAGGCGGCAACCCACGCGCGCACTTGGTCGGTCGTCGCGTCCTCATTCGCCGCGTTCAACCGGCAGGAAGTCCTTGCGGCGGACTGGGTCACCATCGACCACCGGCGATCCACACCGTTCGAGCCCAACAACATGGCCCCGTCAATTCACAACATTTGGGACCTCACGCCAAACCTCACCATCCATATCGAGGCGGTCCATCGGCTCAACAACGTTGGAGTGGTCATCACCCATGAGGGCCACGGGACCTCGCTAGAAGGCTTCGACGCCGAGTGGCGCGCGGTCGACATCTTGATGGTCGACGGCGACTCGATCAGCCGCTGCGAAATCTTCGACGAGACAGACGTCGAAGCCGCGCTCGCCCACTTCGACGAGCTTCAACCGCGCGCGCCACGGCCGGAAAACACCGCAAGCCGAATCGTCGAGCAATTTTTTGCCCACTTTGAGGTCCGCGACTGGGATGCCATGGCCGAACTACTCGCCGACGACGTTTCCGCAGACGATCGTCGTTCGGTCGTCAACGCCGGCATACGACGCGGACGAGATCTCGAGATGGCGAACTGGCGGGCAACCGAAGACCTCTGGACCATCAATGTGAGGTCGACCGTTGCGACCCGCGGAGACCGCCTGGCCATGGTTCGTTTCGTGTTCACAAGCAAGGACGTTGGGCCCCAAGCGTTTTCCGTTGCGGCGTTTGCCGTTGTCCAGGTCAACGACAACAACCGAATTTCCGAGATCGTCGTGATCGAAGGCGACGACACCGACGCGGCGTTGGCAGAACTCGATGCGCGCTACCTCGCCGGTGAAGCTGCCGCCCAAGTGCACACCTGGTCGGTGATCGCAGGAATGTACACCGGCTTCAACCGCCACGAACTTCCCGCGACGACGCCAGATTGGGTCACCGTCGATCGGCGGCCCGTCGCCACGTTCGAATTCGGTGATGCAAACGAATTCTTCCGCTCCACATGGGATCTCACCCCCAGCGCCAGCATCTATGCAGAGACCGTGCACCGGCTGACCAGCCGTGGAGCAGTCGTCACCCACGTGGTGCACGGAACCTCGGAAGATGGATTCGATGCTGAGTGGCGACAGGTCGGGATTCTGACGGTCGATGGTGACCGAATCAACCGCTGTGAGCTTTTCGAGGAACCAGACCTCGACGCCGCGCTCGCTCGGTTTGACGAGCTTCAACCGCAGGCGCGGCGACTGGAAAACGAGGCAAGCCAAACCTACGAGCGCTTCCGCACGTACTTCGCCGCACGCGACTGGGCCGCCATGGCCCAGCTACTAACCGTCGACACAATCGTCGACGATCATCGACGGGTGGTGAAAGCCGAGATCAGACACGGTCGGGATGTCGAAATCGCGAACATGCGGGCATTCGCCGACATTGGGACCACGAGGAGTACGGCGACGGTCATCGCGACTCGAGGCGAACGCCTTATCCTCTGCCGGACCTGTATCTCGGGCGAAGACCAGCAACCCGGCGCATTCCAAATCGAGTTCCTCAACGTTATCGAGATCGACTTTGACGCGCGGATCTCCGGACGCAGTGCGTACGACCTCGACAAAATTGACGCTGCGTTCGCGGAACTCGACGCCCGGTACCTAGCCGGTGACGCGGCGCCGTTCGCGCGCACGTGGTCGGTGATTGCAGGAGAGCCCGCCCGGTTCCATCGTCACGAACTTCCCGCCGCGGCACCGGATCCGGTTTACATCGATCATCGAAAGGTCGTATCGATCGGGGGCGTTGATCTGGCCGCGTCGGTTCGTGCCGTGTGGGACATCACTTCGGCGGCCAGCATCCACATCGAAGCGGTGCATCGGTTGACCGAACTCGGAGCCGTCTTCACTTATGTGCTGAATATGACATCGCACGAAGGCTTCGACGGGGAAGTGTCGACGATCATGGTATTTACAGTCGAAGGCGATCTAATCAGCCGCGTCGAAGTGTTCGATGAGGCAGACGTCGACGTGGCGCTCACCCGTTTCGAGGAACTGCACCGGCAGGCCCCGCGACTAGAAAATGCGGCAAGCCGAGCGGCCGAACGCTTTTTGACACAGTTCGCGGCACGCGACTGGACCGCCATAGCGGAGACATTCGCCGACAACTTTTCCAGCGACGATCGCCGTCGGGTGGTGGGGGCGGGTGTCAGACATGGTCGAGACGCCGAGGTAGCGGACTTGCGGTCGATTGCCGACATAGGGAACACGAACGTGACGTCAACACCCGTTGCGACGCGGGGGGAGCGCCTTGTCCTCACGGACGGCCGCCTTCTGTTCCGGGAGGAAGGATCTGAGGCGTACTTCTCAGAGTCGCTCTCCATTGTCGAAATCAACACTGACGAACAAATCGTCGCGCTTGTCTCGTTCGACACCGACGACATCGACGCTGCCATCGAGGAACTCGAATCCCGCTACCTCGCCGGCGAAGGCGCCGTCCATTCGCACACGTGGATGCTCGTCACACGCGCATACGCAGCACTCAACAGACGCCAACTCCCA
>JAVROZ010000580.1:0-5710 GCA_032162485.1 Mycobacterium sp. | reverse complement strand
AAAAGTGCGTTGAGTTCTCCGCCGCGCGCCCCGGCATGCTGGGGTTGCAGACCGCGCTCTCGGTGGTGGTGCAGACGATGGTCCAGCCGGGTCTGTTGAGCTGGCGGGACGTCGCCCGGGTAATGAGTGAGAACCCCGCGCGCATCGTCGGGTTGCCCGATCACGGCCGCCCGCTCGAGGTGGGTGAACCCGCCAATCTCGCCGTGGTCGATCCCGACGCCACCTGGACGGTCACCGGGGCCGAGTTGGCCAGCCGCTCGGCCAACACGCCGTACGAAACGATGACGCTCCCGGCGCGAGTGACGGCAACGCTGCTACGCGGGCAGGTCACCGCGCGGGATGGGAAGTGCCCCGCATGAACTCGGGCACGCTGGTGGGATCGCTGATCTTTGCGGCCGTGCTGGTGGTGTTGCTTGCGGTGGCAATCCAGCTGATGATGCGCGGCTGGCGGCGCCGCGCCGAACGGCAGGTGGACCTGATCGGCGACCTACCCAAGGTGCCCGACGAGTTGGGCGCCGCGGCGGTCACCACCCGCGGCATGTACATCGGCTGTACGTTGTCGCCGGCCTGGAACGACCGGGTCGCGGTTCGTGATCTGGCTTACCGAACCAAGGCGGTGCTGACCCGCTATCCCAACGGCATCCTGGTGGAACGCATTCGGGCGCTACCGATTTGGATTCCGAAGGAGTCGATTACCGCAATCCGCACCGAACGTGGCATCAGCGGAAAGGTCGCGGCCCGCAACGGGATCCTGGCGATCCGTTGGCTGCTGCCGTCCGGCACTGAGATCGATCTCGGGTTCCGGGCGAACAACCGTGACGAATACGCGCAGTGGTTAGAAGAAGAGGAGGTCGCGTGAGCCGCGTCGACGACGATGCAGAGCGCAGCGATGAAAAGGAGCGGCGCAGATGAGTAAGGCACTCTTGGTGCTCGAAGACGGCCGCGTCTTCACCGGCACACAATTCGGGGCGGTCGGCCAGACGCTGGGGGAGGCCGTGTTCAGTACCGGCATGTCCGGCTATCAGGAGACGCTGACCGACCCAAGCTATCACCGTCAGATCGTGGTGGCGACCGCTCCGCAGATCGGCAACACCGGATGGAACGGCGAAGATGGCGAAAGCCGCGCCGACAAGATCTGGGTCGCCGGCTACGCGGTGCGTGACCCGTCACCGCGGGTGTCCAATTGGCGCGCCACCAGCACGCTGGAGGCTGAACTGGTCCGCCAGCGCATAGTCGGGATCGCGGGCATCGACACTCGCGCGTTGGTGCGTCATCTGCGCACCCGCGGCTCGATGAAGGCGGGCGTGTTCTCCGGCGCGGCGCTGGCCGAACCCGAACAGCTGATCGAGCGGGTGCGTGGCCAGCAGCAGATGCTGGGCGCCGATCTGGCCGGCGAGGTCAGCACACCCAGCACCTACATCGTCGAACCCGAAGGCACGCAACGCTTTACTGTGGTGGCTCTGGATCTGGGTATCAAGACCAACACGCCGCGGAACTTCGCCAGCCGCGGGATTCGCAGCCATGTGCTGCCCTCGTCGGCGACGTTCGAGCAGATCGCCGAGATCAAGCCGGACGGTGTGTTCCTGTCTAACGGCCCCGGCGACCCGGCCACCGCCGACCACACCGTCGCGCTCACCCGCGACGTGCTGGGAGCCGGAATCCCGTTGTTCGGCATCTGCTTCGGCAACCAGATCCTGGGCCGCGCGCTGGGCTTGTCGACCTACAAGATGGTGTTCGGTCACCGCGGGATCAATATCCCGGTCATTGACCATGCCACCGGGCGAGTCGCGGTGACCGCACAAAACCACGGCTTCGCACTGGAAGGTGAGGCCGGCCAGACCTTCGACACGCCCTTCGGCGCCGCCACAGTGAGTCACACTTGCGCCAACGACGGGGTGGTCGAAGGTGTCAGACTCGCTGACGGGCGGGCCTTTTCGGTCCAATACCATCCCGAAGCTGCCGCCGGGCCGCACGATGCCAATTACCTGTTCGACCAGTTTGTCGACTTGATGGCGAGGGGCCAATGACCGCCGCGTTCTCCCACCGCGCGAGCGCGCGTGTCAGCACAACGACACGCCGCAAACGGTGTACGGAAGGGGACGCTCGCGGGCAGGCGGTGCCGCCATTGCGCGCGGACAGTGTCCCCGCGGGCGCCCAGGAAGGGGACCGCTAATGCCGCGTCGTGACGACTTGCATCACGTGCTGGTGATCGGCTCCGGGCCTATCGTCATCGGCCAGGCCTGCGAGTTCGACTATTCCGGCACCCAGGCCTGCCGGGTGCTGCGCGCCGAAGGGTTACAGGTCAGCCTGGTCAACTCCAATCCGGCCACCATCATGACCGACCCGGAGTTCGCCGACTTCACCTATGTCGAGCCCATCACCCCGGCGTTCGTCGAGAAGGTGATCGCCCAGCAGGCCGAGCGCGGCAACAAAATCGACGCCCTCTTGGCCACCCTGGGCGGGCAGACTGCGCTGAACACCGCGGTCGCACTCTACGAGAATGGGGTGCTGCAACGCTACGACATCGAACTCATCGGGGCTGACTTCGATGCGATCCAGCGTGGCGAGGACCGGCAGCGGTTCAAGGACATCGTCACCAAGGTCGGTGGCGAATCCGCCCGTAGCCGAGTGTGTTTCACCATGGACGAGGTCCGGGAGACGGTCGAGGACCTCGGTCTGCCCGTAGTCGTGCGGCCCAGTTTCACCATGGGCGGGCTGGGCTCGGGGATGGCACGATCGGTCGACGAGGTCGATCGCATGGCTGGCGCCGGACTGGCCGCGAGCCCGAGCGCCAACGTGCTCATCGAGGAATCGATCTACGGCTGGAAGGAATTCGAACTCGAGCTGATGCGGGACAGCCACGACAACGTGGTGGTGGTGTGTTCGATTGAGAACGTCGACCCGATGGGCGTGCACACCGGTGACTCGGTCACCGTCGCACCCGCACTGACGCTGACCGACCGGGAATATCAGCGGATGCGCGATCTGGGCATCGCGATTTTGCGCGAAGTCGGCGTGGACACCGGAGGCTGCAACATCCAGTTCGCGATCGACCCGAGCGACGGACGGCTGGTCGTCATCGAGATGAACCCGCGGGTATCGCGTTCGAGCGCCTTGGCGTCCAAGGCCACCGGCTTCCCGATCGCAAAAATCGCCGCCAAGCTCGCCATCGGCTACACCCTCGATGAGATCGTCAACGACATCACCAAGGAGACTCCGGCCTGTTTCGAGCCCACCTTGGATTACATCGTGGTCAAGGCGCCCCGGTTCGCCTTCGAGAAATTTCCGGGTGCCGATCCCACCTTGACTACCACGATGAAATCTGTCGGCGAGGCAATGTCGTTGGGCCGCAACTTCGTCGAAGCGCTCGGCAAGGTGATGCGGTCGCTGGAAACCACCCGGGCCGGTTTTTGGACGACGCCGGATCCCGCGGGCAACGTTGACGACGTGCTGACCCGGTTGCAGACTCCGACCGAAGGTCGGCTCTACGACGTCGAATTGGCGCTTCGGCTGGGCGCGTCGGTGGAGCAGGTAGCGAAGGCCAGCGGCATCGACCCGTGGTTCGTCGCGCAGATCGACGAACTGGTGGCCCTGCGCGCCGAACTCGTCGATGCACCCGTACTGGATGCCGACCTGCTGCGGCACGCCAAGCACAACGGCCTGTCGGACCGCCAAATCGCCGCACTGCGACCGGAATTGGCCGGCGAAAACGGCGTGCGTTCGCTGCGCGAGCGGCTGGACATCCATCCCGTGTACAAGACGGTGGACACCTGCGCGGCGGAGTTCGAAGCCAAGACCCCCTACCACTACAGCAGCTACGAACTCGATCCGGCCGCCGAGACCGAGGTGGCGCCGCAGACCGAACGGCGCAAGGTACTCATTCTGGGCTCCGGGCCCAACCGGATCGGGCAGGGCATCGAGTTCGACTACAGCTGTGTGCACGCGGCAACTACGTTGAGCCAGGCGGGTTTCGAGACAGTGATGGTCAACTGCAACCCGGAAACGGTGTCCACCGACTACGACACCGCCGACCGGTTGTACTTCGAGCCACTGACCTTCGAAGACGTCCTCGAGGTGTTCCACGCCGAGGACGAGTCCGGCGCCGGCGGGCCGGGGGTTGCCGGGGTCATCGTGCAGCTCGGCGGTCAGACGCCGCTCGGGCTGGCTCAGCGGCTTTTCGATGCCGGGGTTCCGATTGTGGGGACCCCGCCGGAAGCCATCGATTTGGCCGAGGATCGGGGCGCGTTTGGCGACCTGCTGACCGCGGCGGGGTTGCCGGCGCCGAAGTGGGGGACCGCGACCACGTTCGAGCAGGCCCGGCGCATCGCCGCCGACATCGGCTATCCGGTGTTGGTGCGGCCGTCCTACGTGCTGGGCGGCCGCGGCATGGAAATCGTCTACGACGAAGAGACGCTGAGGGGCTACATCACCCGGGCCACCGCGTTGTCACCCGAACACCCGGTGCTGGTGGACCGTTTCCTCGAAGATGCGGTCGAGATCGATGTCGACGCGCTGTGTGATGGCGCTGAGGTCTACATCGGCGGGATCATGGAGCACATCGAAGAGGCGGGTATCCATTCCGGTGACTCGGCCTGTGCGCTGCCACCGGTCACGTTGGGCCGCAGCGACATCGAGAAGGTGCGCAAGGCCACCGAGGCCATCGCCCACGGCATCGGTGTGGTGGGTCTGCTCAATGTGCAATATGCCCTCAAGGACGACGTGCTCTACGTGCTGGAGGCCAACCCGCGGGCCAGCCGCACGGTGCCGTTCGTGTCCAAGGCGACAGCGATCCCGCTGGCCAAGGCATGTGCCCGGATCATGTTGGGCGCCAGAATTTCTCAGCTTCGCGAAGAAGGAATGCTCGCTGCATCCGGGGACGGCGGCAGCGTGGCGCCGCACGCCCCGATCGCGGTCAAAGAAGCCGTGTTGCCGTTCAACCGGTTCCGCCGCGCCGACGGGGCGTTGATCGACTCGCTGCTCGGTCCAGAAATGAAATCGACGGGCGAGGTGATGGGCATCGACCGCGACTTCGGTACCGCCTTCGCCAAGAGCCAGACCGCCGCCTACGGCTCGCTGCCGGCGCAGGGCACGGTGTTCGTCTCGGTCGCCAACCGGGACAAGCGGTCGCTGGTGTTTCCGGTCAAACGGTTGGCGGACCTCGGTTTTAAGATCCTCGCCACTGAGGGGACCGCAGAGATGCTGCGGCGCAACGGTATTCCATGCGACGAGGTGCGCAAGCACTTCGAGTCGCCACAAGAAGGCCGGCCGGTGTTGTCGGCGGTCGACGCGATCCGCGCCGGTGAGGTCGACATGGTGATCAACACGCCGTACGGCAATTCCGGACCGCGCATCGACGGCTACGAGATCCGGTCGGTCGCGGTGGCCGTGAACATCCCCTGCATCACGACCGTGCAGGGCGCCTCGGCCGCCGTGCAGGGCATCGAGGCGGGAATCCGGGGTGACATCGGGGTGCTGTCCTTACAAGAGCTGCACCGTTCCATAGGCACCCGCGGTGGCCAGCTTGACTGACTCCGGACCGAGTTTCGGTACCCGGCTAGCCAAGGCGAGGTCGAGCCGCGGCCCGTTATGCCTGGGCATCGATCCGCACCCCGAGCTGTTGCGGGCCTGGGATCTGCCGACCACCGCTGAGGGCCTGGCCGCGTTCTGCGACATCTGCGTGCAGGCCTATGCCGGATTCGCGGTGGTCAAG
>JAVROZ010000579.1:0-2596 GCA_032162485.1 Mycobacterium sp. | reverse complement strand
GCGAGGTGAACCGGACCCGCTCCAAGCCCGGTATGTCGCCGCAGGCTCGCAGCAACTCGGCGAAAGCACCCCGGTTGCGCGGTATTGCCGGGTCGGCGAAGGAGACGCCGTATGCGTTGACGTTCTGTCCCAGCAGGGTGACCTCGAGAACACCGGTGTCCACCAGCGAGTGCACTTCGGCCAGGATGTCGCCCGGGCTGCGGTCGACCTCTTTGCCGCGCAGCGACGGAACGATGCAGAACGTACAGCTGTTGTTGCAGCCCACTGAGATGGAGACCCAAGCCGCGTAAAGGGATTCGCGGACACTCGGCAACGACGACGGAAATTCCTGTAAGGCCTCGGCGATTTCCACCTGAGCCACTTTGTTGTGCCTGGCCCGCTCGAGCAAGGTCGGCAGTGATCCGATGTTGTGGGTGCCGAACACCACGTCGACCCACGGCGCCTTGCGGAGCACGGTGTCACGGTCCTTCTGGGCCAGGCAGCCACCGACCGCAATCTGCATGTCGGGATTGCTGCGCTTGCGCGGCGCCAGGTGACTGAGGTTGCCGTACAGCTTGTTGTCAGCGTTCTCGCGGACGGCACAGGTGTTGAAGACGACGATGTCGGCCTCGGCACCCTCAGTCGCGCGCTGGTAGCCGGCCGCCTCGAGCAGGCCCGCCAACCGTTCGGAATCGTGAACGTTCATCTGACAGCCGTAGGTGCGGACCTGGTAGGTAAGCGCCGACCCTGGAGCTGCGTCGCCCGCAGCCAGGCCTCCTCGCGTCACCGTCGAAGTCACGGGGCCATGGTACGGCGACCGGGGCTTCTTGGATCAACCCGCAGGTAGGCGGAGCCGGGCGCAGCGGGTCGCTACCATCCGAACTAGACGCGTCGGCGTTCCTGTTCGGCGGCCAACTCGGCGCGGACCACCTCACCCGCGACTGACTGGCTGTATCCGCGGCGCGCCAGCAACCCGATGAGCCTGCGGCTTATCCGCGTGTTGTCCGCACCCAGCTCCTCCCGCCGCAGCCTGGTCCGTACCAGCTGCTCGGCCCGTTCCCGCTCGGCACCGGCATCGATACCGGCGAGCACCGTAGTGATTACCTCGTTGCCCACGCCCTTGGTGTGCAACTCGGCAGCCAATGCACGCTTGCTTTTTCCTGAGTTCGCCCGCCGCGACTGCACCCACTGTTCGGCGAAGTCGGTGTCATCCACCAAGCCGACGGCAGCCAGCCGATCCAATACCCGGTTGCTGACGTCGTCGGGGTATCCCCGCTTGGCCAGCTGAGCGGTTAACTCGGCTCTGGTCCGTGATCGCGCGGTGAGCAGGCGCAGGCACAGCGCCCGCGCCTGCTCGTCGCGACGCGACGACTCAGAAGTCGACGGGGGCGGGCAGGACGCTGTCATCGGTTACCACTGCACCAATGCCGAGCTTTTCCTTGATCTTTTTCTCGATCTCGTTGCCCACGTCGGCGTTCTCCAGCAGGAAGTTGCGGGCATTCTCCTTGCCCTGGCCGAGTTGCTCGCCCTCATAGGTGAACCAGGCACCGGCTTTACGGATGAATCCCTGATCAACACCCATATCGATCAGCGAGCCTTCCCTGCTGATGCCCCTGCCGTAAAGGATGTCGAACTCGGCCTGCTTGAACGGTGGCGACACCTTGTTCTTGACGACCTTGACCCGGGTGCGGTTGCCGACCGCATTGGTGCCGTCCTTGAGCGTTTCGATCCGTCGCACGTCCAGGCGTATCGACGCATAGAACTTCAGCGCCTTGCCACCGGTGGTCGTTTCGGGCGAGCCGAACATCACGCCGATCTTCTCACGCAACTGGTTGATGAAGATCGCCGTCGTACCCGAATTATTCAGCGCGCCAGTCATTTTCCGCAGTGCCTGGCTCATCAGCCGGGCCTGCAGCCCGACGTGGCTGTCACCCATCTCGCCTTCGAGTTCCGCGCGCGGTACCAGCGCGGCCACCGAGTCGATGACCACGATGTCGAGCGCGCCCGAGCGGATCAGCATGTCGGCGATCTCCAGCGCTTGTTCGCCGGTGTCTGGCTGGCTAACCAGCAGTGAATCGGTGTCGACACCAAGCTTCTTGGCGTAGTCCGGATCCAACGCGTGCTCGGCGTCGATGAACGCCGCGACGCCGCCGGCGGCTTGGGCGTTGGCCACCGCGTGCAATGCCACGGTGGTCTTACCGGAGGACTCCGGACCGTAAATCTCGACGACCCGACCGCGGGGCAGGCCCCCAATACCCAGGGCGACGTCCAACGCGATGGACCCGGTCGGAATGACTGCAATCGGCTGTCGCACCTCGTCTCCGAGGCGCATCACCGAGCCTTTGCCGTAACTCTTCTCGATCTGGGCCATAGCCAGTTCGAGAGCCTTCTCGCGATCGGGGGCTTGAGCCATGATGCCTCTCCTGTAGTCGGTGTTCGGTGACCTGTATTGGTCGGTTAGCCGTGACACTAGAGAGGGCCACCGACAAGTCGAGATCTCCGAATGCTCACCACAGTAGCCGAACACCTGTTCGACTCAAGTAGACACGCCGAGTGTGGCAATATCGCCCAATACCAGCTGACAGAAGAGACATGGACATCTCCGCGGAACTCGCCG
>JAVROZ010000578.1:0-3455 GCA_032162485.1 Mycobacterium sp. | reverse complement strand
GGGGTACCTCGGGCGGCCTCGCGCAGCGAGTCCGCCAGAGTGCTGCTGTCCCACCATCCTTGCGCGTAGGCCTGTGCGGCGCGTTCGTCGTCCCACCGAAGCCAGCGTCCGCCGACCAGCTTTCTGTTCACGGCGTTAACTACGTACTCGTCGCATCGTCATCGAATGGCGAAAGCGGGACGCCGGGTGGGTGTTGATGGTGACCTGGGCGACCTGACCGTCGGAGGCGCGGTAGGTGCGCTGCACCTGCAGGGCAGGCGTGCCCGACTCGACGTCGAGACCCACGGCCAGCTCGGGGGACAGCAGCACCGCGACGATTTCTTGTTGCACCTCAACGATACTGAGCCCGAACAGATCTTCGATCAATGGGAAGATGGGGCCTTCGTGACGTTGCAGCAACCGGCCGACCGCCGCGAACGCGCGGTTGATGTAGTACTCCGTGCGGCACAGCGCTGCCGCGGGAGATTCGACGCCGCTCGCGGCTTCGGCCTGGCGAAAGCCGCCGACGCTCAGCCACTGCTCACCGCGCGCCAGCCCGGTGCGGGCCGACAATTCGGCGTCGGTGGTGACCATCGCGACGGACTCTATGACAAAGCGGGTGCCGGTCGCGAAGTCCAGCAGGTCGTTGATCGACATCACGTGCTGGACGTAGGAGTCCGACGACGGCCGCGGTACCACCAGCGTTCCGGTGCGAGGACGTGACGACACCAGGTTGTCGTCGCGCAGTCGCCGCAACGCCTCCCGAATGGTGTAGCGGCTGACCGCAAACCGCTCACACAGCTCGTGCTCGGTTGGCAGTTGGGAGCCGACCGGGTAGACGCCGTCGACAATCTCCTTGCGCAAGGTGCGGGCGACCTGCAGGTAGCGGTGGTCGACCACTTTGGCTTCCGACGGCGGGGGAGACAATGCTGCGGCCCTTCAGGATTCCCGGCGCAGCGCCAATACGCTGCCATCGGCGTCCGCCGAGACATACAGCGTGCCGTCGGGTCCGGCGGCGATCCCAGCGAATGGACCCTGCGGGCCGGAAAACGGCGGCATCCCGCGCAGTGGCTTGGGAATGACACCCGGCGGGGGACCTACCGGCAGGTCCGCCGCGATAGTGCGCCCGGTTCCGCTGCCCAGGTCGAATGCGATGAGTTCCTTTGCCCCGGCATCGACTACGTACAGGATTCCATCGAGCACCAGAAGGCCCTGTGGTCGCTGCAGCCCTTCGAGCAGCGGCGCACCGCTGCCCAGCTTGAGTACCCGACCGGCGCCGGCTTCGGACACCAGATGTGACCCGTCGGGTCCGATGGCCACCCCGACCGGCTCGTTCAGGCCCGACGCCAACACCTCGACCCGGCCGGCGTGGATGCCCAGCACCCGTCCGGCGCCCAGTTCGGCCACCACGACACCGTCTTGGATGTCCGGCCCGACCGCGACACCGTAGAGCTGATCGAAACCCTGTGCCAATACTTCACATTCGTTGCTACCCGGTCGGTAACGGGTGACCTCGCCATTGGAAGTCGTGACAACGAACTCGCCGGGCCCGGTCGCGGCCACGCCGCGCAGGAAGCCCGGATAACCCGGGCTGAACAGCATGCCGGCGGTGCGCAAAGTACCGTCTGCGGCCAGCACGTAGAAGAAGGTCCCGTCGGCGACGTAGAGGTTCCCGTCGAGGCCGACCGTCAGATCCAGGGGCCAGTTCAACCCGCCCGCCAGTACGGTCCGGGTGTCTCCGTCGGCCAGGATCTCGGTGATCTCGCCGGTGAAGTTCGAGACGAACAGTCGCTTCTGCACGAACGTCAGGTTGTCCAGACCAGGATTCAGGGTGGCCAGCACGCTGCGTTCGCCGTTGCGGGGATTGATGCGAAGCACCTGGCCGCTGTGCACCTGTGTCGAGACGATGTAGCCGTCGGCGTCGAACTTCACCGCATCCGGCACGCCGAGGTCGCCCGCGACGCGTTCGGGATCGCCGCCCTCGGGGTCGATGCGCCAGATTTCGTTGGCGCCCATCACCGGGAAGTACAGCAAGCCGTCCGGCCCGACTTCCATCGCGTTGGGCGACGGGACGTTCTCCAGCAGCACCCGTGGCTCGCCGCCGTTGCGGTCGAGTTCGAGCAGACGCCCACCAGCACGGCATTCGCCGATGAACAGCCTGCCCCGGTGCACGGTGATGCCATTGGCGGACGGCAGGTCGTCGCGCAGCACCCGGGAATGGCCGGCGGGGTCGCGCACGCTTACCCGTCCGTCCATGACCTCGGTCGCGTACAGGTTGCCCTTCGCATCGAACGCGACGTCGTCAGGGGCGATGATGTCGCCGCCCTTGGCGCTGACGGTGTCGAGTCTGCCGGTCGCCACGTCAAGGGCGCTGATCTGGCTGCCGGTGACCTGCGCGATATAGACCCGCCCATCTGGACCGGTGCGCAGACCGTTTGCGCCGAACAAGCGACTGGGCTCGGTGAGCCGGGTCAGGGTCCAGCCCTCGGCAACGCTCGGTGGCCGCGCGGCGCCGTAGCGGGCGGCTCGCCCATCCGATTGCGACAATCCGGTTCCGGCTATCACCGCTCGGACGATAGCAATTGATCTTTGGTCCAGACAATAGCTGGGCAGAAATCAGGCCGGGGCCTTGACGTGCAGGCTAATCAAAGAGAATCATGCTCTCTAATGAATGCACGTCATTATCTTGTCCGGACAATTATATGAGCCGCGACTTGCTGAGTCTCGCCGGTAGGGTCGTTGTGATTGCCGGCGCGGCCGGCGGCGGGATCGGCACCACGGTAACTCGGACGGTGGCCGAGGCCGGGGCGACCGTGATTGCGGTGAGTCGCGGTCGGGACAATCTGGACCAGCACATCGGCCCCTTGCTGGCCGACGGCCTGCCGGTGGTGCCGGTCGAGGCCGACGTGAGCACCGATGACGGCGTGAGCGCTGCGCTCGACGCGGCGCGCCGCGCGGATGGCGAACTGTACGGTCTGGTCAACGTCGCGGGCGGCGCGGATCCGTCGACCTGGATGCCGTCGACACGGGTGACGCGCAGCCACTGGCGAGAACTGTTCACCCAGAATCTGGAGACGATGTTCTTCATGAGCCAGGCCGTGGCCGCGGAGCTGAAGAGCCGCAAACGTCCCGGCTCGATCGTGTCCATTTCGTCGATCAGCGGGATGAACACCGCACCGTTCCACATCGCGTACGGCACCGCCAAGGCCGCGATTGTGGCGGTCACCCGCACCATGGCGGCCGAATTGGCTGGTGCCGAAACCGAATCGGGAGGCGCGGCGATCAGAGTCAACGCCGTAGCGCCCGGGGTCACCGAAACGCCGGCGTCGCTTACCTACACCGACGACGACCCCGAGCGTGATCGTCGTGCCATCGCCATGGGACGGCGCGGCCGTCCCGACGAGGTGGCCGGCGCCATTTTGTTTCTGCTGTCGGACCTGTCGACCTATATCACTGGGCAGACACTGCTGGTCGAC
>JAVROZ010000577.1:0-4042 GCA_032162485.1 Mycobacterium sp. | reverse complement strand
ATGCGGAGGGTCGGCGCCGACGACGGCCACCAGCGCCCGCCATAGTGCAGGCTGCCAGGTTAGGTCGGAGTCGAGGTCGTTCGGGTCGCCGTCCAACCAGTCGGCAAGCAGGTGGGGCCGCTGGCGGGAGTAGGAGGCAAACAGGCCGGCTACGCGGCGGGCCACCGAATACCGTCGCCCCCGCCGTAGCTCGGCCTCGGGCCCAATGTCGAAGTGGCCCAGGTGTTTTGCCAGCGTCCGACACCAGGGCTCAGCCATTGAGCGGTCGATCACCTCCAGCAGAGGCCACGTCATCGCGTCGGGTGACCAGGGGTCGTCGTCGACCGTGCCGGTGATCTCTGCGATCAGCGACGCCGGGCTGCGAAACGAGACACCGGCGCAAACGCCGTCACCATGCCCAGGGCCCGAACCCAGTACGTGCGAAAGGCGCTGACTCAGCCAGCGTTCCACGCCGCGGGCCGGAACCAGCACCAGCTCTTCGGCGAACGGGTCGGACAGTGCAGTGGCCAGCAGTGCGCCAAGCCCGTCGGCAAGCAGATCGGTCCGTTCGGCACGGTGGAGATGAAGCGCCATTGCGGGTCACCATAGACCGCCCCTGCGACACCGGCGGCGGTCGGGGCGGATGCGTCGTGTCGTCCCTGCGTGCCAAGGTGAAGTCAGCGGGTCACACGCCCGGAGGGGAGCACAATGAGTGAACAGAGCGGGCGGTCCGCAGGCCGTAGGAGGAACTGATGGAAACCTGGGACGCAATCCGCGCGCGGCGCAATGTGCGGGAATACACATCGGAGTCGGTTTCTGATGCCGACCTGGACCGCATCGCGGAAGCCGGGTGGCGGGCGCCCTCTGCCAAGAACCGGCAGCCGTGGGATTTCGTCATCGTCACCGACAAATTTGCGCTACAAGAACTTTCGACGGTCTGGATGGGTGCCGGCCATATCGCCAGGGCGGCGGCCGCGATCATCTTTGTGATTCCGGTTCCGGCGGACGAACGCAGAAAAGTGACCGATCAATACGACATCGGCCAGGCGACGATGGCGATGATGCTCGCCGCGACCGATCTCGGTATCGGTACCGGCCATTCGTCGGTGGGCGACCAGGACAAGGCCCGCGCCATCCTGGGGGTGCCGGACGACTACCTGGTGGCGTACATGCTTGGCGTCGGGTACCCCGCAGATCGCCCGTTGGCGCCGATCCGCAAACCGAGTCGACGGCCGTTCGACGAGGTTGTCCATCACGGACATTGGTGAGTCGAGTGCCGCCGGAAACTAGGGCTGACGAAACGGCCGGATCTCGTCGTAATCGATGACCACCTGCTGCGGGCCACGAAACACCTGGCTGATCCGGTAGGGCGGTGGGTCCTGCACCAGCCGCGGGTTTACCACCCGGCGCAGGAACGCCTCAAAGGCGGTGTTGACCTCGAGCCGGGCCAGTGGACCGCCGAAACAGACGTGAATGCCGCGGCCCCAGCCCACATGCTCGTTGTCGGCGCGCCTGGGGTCGAACGCGTTGGGGTTGGGAAAGCGCCGCGGATCTCGGTTGGCCGCGCCGTACATCAGGTAAATGGGCGAGCCTTTTGGGATCGTGGTGCCCGCGATCTCGATGTCGGCCAATGCCGATCGGGTGGGGAAGAACTGTACCGATGACTGCAGCCGAAGCACTTCTTCGATTGCGCCGGGAATCAATTCCGGTCGGCTGCAGAGCAACTCGATCGAGCCGGGATTGCGCAACACGGTGAGCACGCAATGTGAGATCAGATTGACCGTCGAATCATGACCGGCGACAAACAGCAAGCTCGTGTTGTTGGCGATCTCCCCTGCCGACATCCGGCCATCGAGCCCGTCATCGTGCACCAATTGCGAAATCATGCCCGGTCCTGGCGATTTCTCGGCTTTGGAGACCAGGCCGAGGATGTAATTCTTGAGCTCAATCTGGCTCGACTCGCCTTTGGCTCGGCGGGCCCGGCCCTCCTCGGTGGCGATGTCGGGTCCGACATCGAACAGACCGGATATCGAGTCGGCGATCCAGCGGTGGAACGCGGGCTCGTCTTCGATCGGCACACCCATGATCCGGCAGATGATGGTGACCGGCAGCGGGTAGGCGAAGTCTTCGACGATGTCCAGGCGGGTCCTGCCGATTGCCCTATCCAGCAGCTCGTTGACGATCTGCTTGCACAACGGCTCTTGGGTAGGGATCAGGTCGGGCGAATGTGGCGGCCCGAAGAAGCGCATGCACTGGCGGCGTGCCCGGTCGTGGTGAGGTGGGTCCTGTGCGATGAAGCTCGGCTCGTCGTCGCGGGCAACCAGCGGGCCACGCTTGCGAAGATCCGAACTCACCCGCGGGTCATGGGCCAGGGCCAGCAGCTCCTCGTACCCGGTGACGGCATAGATGCCATTGGTCACTCGGATCACCGGGGTCTTGCGCAGCTCGTCGAAGAATGGATACGGGTTCGCGCGGTTTTCGTGCCGCATCGCGGCGTCGAAGGCCTCTTCCGGCGTCATCGTGCGTACCTCGCTCATCTTTGCTTCATCGCTGACGGGGCCGGAACTCGGCGCGCCTTTCGCTGGGATCGTGTCCGGTCAACACCACGTCGGGAGCCTCGGTCGGCACGCCCCGCGCCGGGAAGTCGGCCGGCAGCACGCGCCCGTCCTCGGGGAAATCGAAACCCGGCGGATCCGGCGGGAACGGTCCCGAGCGCGCAATTTGGTCGCGGTAATAGTCGATCCACTTGCCGTGATTGAAGGTGACGGCGCCCACGATGCGTCCCCGTCGACCATAGGCGGCGGCAAACCGGCGCTGCCGCACGGAGCCCTGGGTGAAGACGATTTCGTCGCCAAAAGAAGGCACGCCAACGGATTTGATGTTGACCCCGAACTGGCCCGACCAGAATTCCGGGATCAGCAGATGGGCTCGGCGATCGATCTCTTCGCACACCATGTTGTGCGCTGCCACCCGGGCGCCCTGCACAGCGTTGTCCCAGTGTTCCATCGCCAGGAATTCGTAGTCGTAGAGCACATGCGGGGCACGGGCGACGTCGCCCGCGACGAAGACATGGTCGGTGACTACCCCGTTGATGTCGAAAGCGCGGCATCCGGCGTCACAGCCCACCCCCCAGAATCCGGCCGCCAGCCCGGCTCCGTCGAGCCATTCGACGTTGCGGATCGACCCCAGCGATGTCACCACCACGTCGACGTCAAGCGTGCTGCCATCAGACAGTTGCGCGCGCCGGACGTGGCCAGCCGCGTCACCCTCCAACGCCAGCACCGAAACCCCGGTGCGAAGATCAACGCCGGCCGCACGTTGCATCTGGGCGGCGATCACGCCGATCACCCCGCCGAGCGGACCGGACAGCGGCGCCGGGCCGCGCTCGGTGACGGTGACCGGCAGATCAAGCTCGCGGCACACCGAGGCCACCTCGGAGCCGATGAACCCGGAACCGATGATCAGCACCCGCGCCGGACGAGCGGCCAACGCGGCCTGCAACCGCGCGGCATCTGAACTGGTGCGCAGCACATGAACGCCGTCGAGCGCCGCCTCCTGCGGATTAGGCCAGCGCCGCGATCGCACGCCGGTGGCGATCAGTAGACGATCGCCCACCACCTCGCTGCCGTCAGCCAGTCGCACCAGCTGATTGGCGCGGTCCAGCGCCGTCGCGGCCATCCCCAAGCGCCAGTGCGCATCCACTTTGCGCAGGCGCGGCAGCTTCGTGTGATCGGCGCCGACCCACCCCTTGAGGACCTGTTTGGACAGTGGAGGCCGGTCATACGGCTCGCCGGGCTCGTCACCAATAATGGTCAGGTGCCCCCGAAAGCCTTCTGCCCGTAGGGCTTCGGCGGCACGCAGGCCGGCCAGCGAGGCCCCGACAATGACGATGCGTCCCTTGTCTTTGAAGCCCTTGCCGTTCATCGGCGGGTTTTCTGGGCCCGCACCACAGACCCGCTACACACAGTCCAGGGGTTCTACGATGATCGCCTGCACCGGGCAGGACGCGGCGGCCCGCAAGACCCGCACACGCTGGCTGTCGTCAGGGTTGGGGTCGTAGGTG
>JAVROZ010000576.1:0-2772 GCA_032162485.1 Mycobacterium sp. | reverse complement strand
CAGCAGCCGAAGATTGGCCAACACTTCGGTGTCGCCGAGGATCCCGCCGGACTCGGCGCGAATCGCCGCGGCCACCACATTGGGCCGCAATGGACCGGACTCGGCCGCCAGCCGCTCGCGTACGCGGTCAATCAACGACCCGCTCATGCCGCCCTACCGCTCGGCGTCTTGCGGCCACTTGGCAGCACGCCCAGGACGGAACGGGCGGCCACACCTAGCGCAGATCGCCGGCCCAGTCGCAGCCCGCCGTGTTCCAGGCGCAACGACAGCCGCGGCTCCGCGCGCATCGACGCCAACAACGGCACGCCGGCGATGTCGGCGACCTCGGCCGCCCGCAGACCGCCCGGCGCCGGTCCTCGCACAACCAAACCGAGGTTGGGGTTCAGAGAGGCCAGTACCGGAGCGATCGTCGCGGCCGCGGCGCACGCACGCACATCACAGCGGCTGACCAGCACCACAAGGTCGACGCTGTCGAGTGCAACGTGCGTCGCCTCCGTCAGTCGCCGGGGGAGATCGCACACCACGGTCATTCCCCCGCGGCGACCGGCATCGACGATGGCTTCCACCGCGCCGGGCTCCAACTCGTAGCCGCGCCGGGTACCCGACAAGACACTGATTCCACGTTGACGCGGCAACACCTCGCGCATCGCCGACCAGTTCAGCCGTCCGCCCTGCGGCACCAGGTCAGGCCATCGCAACCCGGGCGTCGTCTCGCCGCCCACCAGCAGATCGATGCCGCCACCCCAGGGATCGAGATCTAGTAGTAGGGCCCCGGCGGCGCTCTGCGCCAAGGCGACCGCGAACAGCGACGCCCCGGCACCACCGCAGCCCCCGATGACGGCGACGGCATCGCCGCGTCTCCTGTCGTCACGCGCCGACTCGGCGGCTTCGGCGAGTTCACCGACCAGTTCATGTTCCTGTTGCGGCATCCTCAACACGCGCTCGGCGCCGACGGCGACGGCCGCCGCCCAAGTCTCCACACCGGCTTCGGCGCTGGTCAGGACGTTGACATGGGCACGTCGCGGGAGCGCTGTCTGCCCATACCGTTGCGCCGCCGCCAGGTCGAGCACCACGGCCGAAGCCGCCGACCATGTCTTGCGGCCGACTGGATGACGGCCACCCGCGTGCACCACCCGCACGCCTACGGCTGCCGCGACACGGTCCAGCTCCCCGCGCAATTCCGGATCTGTGAGCATGGCCAACACGCCGCAACCGCCTAAGGCATCGCTGCAGCGCTCGGTCATGGTTCCACCGTGCGGGGCGGGTGGTGTTGGACGCCAGTGCCAAAGCGGGATTTGTGGAGACAGACCGGTCTGTGCACAAACAAGTTCGCTGGACACCGGGCCGTTCGGGGACCAGCACCATTCCCGCAACGCACGACAAGACCAGACGCGGACCGCTGAGGCCCATTACTTGAGAATTTTCACCCCAGAAAAGGGACGACCCCCGCCAGGGGGGGAGGAGGCGGAGGTCGTCGTGTATCAGCCCCGGGGGGTCGGGCTGATCCACCCTCGGCACGAGGCCGAGTAATGCTTACTATACACATGCCAGCGGGGCCTAATGCAAGTACTGGTTTGAAACAAAAGTACGGCTTGACCCGTGAAAACGCCGCCGGGAGAACAACACCTTAGGTATTCAACCGCGCGATTTGTCCCCAATATCGCGGCGTCGCACGCCGGCCAACCTATGCTGGATCGGTGACCGCCCCCGACTCGGCCGAGCCGCAGCAAACGTCGCCGCTCGCGCCGGAAGCCGATGTTGCGAGCGCCCGCACTGCCGCCTTCTTCGATCTGGACAAGACGATCATCGCCAAGTCCAGCACCCTGGCGTTCAGCAAACCCTTTTTTGCGCAGGGCCTGCTTAACCGGCGAGCGGTGCTGAAGTCCAGCTACGCGCAGTTCATCTTCCTGCTCTCCGGTGCCGATCACGACCAGATGGACCGGATGCGCACCCACTTAGCCAACATGTGCACCGGCTGGGACGTGGCGCAGGTGAAGTCGATCGTCAACGAGACGCTGCACGACATCGTCACTCCCCTGGTGTTCGCCGAAGCCGCCGACCTCATCGCCGCCCACAAACTGTGCGGCCGCGACGTCGTGGTGGTCTCCGCCTCCGGCGAGGAGATCGTCGGCCCGATCGCCCGGGCGCTGGGCGCTACCCATGCGATGGCGACGCGCATGGTCGTCGAGGACGGTAAGTACACCGGCGAAGTCGGGTTCTACTGCTACGGCGAAGGCAAGGTCCAAGCCATCCTGGAGCTGGCCGCGCGGGAGGGCTACCCGCTGGAACACTGCTACGCCTACTCCGACTCGATCACCGACCTACCGATGCTCGAGTCGGTCGGCCATCCATCGGTGGTCAACCCAGATCGCGGATTGCGCAAAGAAGCCATCGAACGCGGTTGGCCGGTGCTGTCGTTTTCCCGGCCCGTGTCGTTGCGCGACAGGATTCCGGCGCCCTCTGGCGCCGCAATCGCCACCACCGCCGCGGTGGGCGTCACGGCAGCGGCCGCGGGCGCAGTCACCTATGCGCTGTTGCGACGCTTCGCCTTTTAGTGAGTCCGTCCGTTCAACACTGGCGTCCCACCTTTCCCAAGCGCCACGCAGCAAACAGCCGATGTACGCAATCCGAAGTCGTTGCACAACTTTGACGCGCTTAGGCCTTGCTGTGCCTGTGGTCTAGTAGTAAAAAGGAAACACGGCAGCCCGGTAAGGCCAAGGTCGATCCGGAAGAGAAGGTTCGTTCTCCCGACCCGGGCACCCAGCACGGTTC
>JAVROZ010000575.1:0-3417 GCA_032162485.1 Mycobacterium sp. | reverse complement strand
CTCCCGTCGGCCCGACCCTGCACTACCAAGTCAGTGCCCGTTGGTACACCGTGACCGAGGCCTATGAGAACTGGGTCAGCACTCGCGAACCACCCCTGTTCGGTACCGAGCCCGACGCTCGAGTGTGGGCGCTGGCTAGTGAAGCCGCAGATCCCAGCACGCATCCGGTGCTCGAGATCGGCGCGGGTACAGGCCGCAACGCCCTTCCGCTGGCACGCCGCGGACACCCCGTCGACGTAATCGAGATGACGCCGAAATTCGCCGAAATGATCCGCTCTGGGGCCCAGCAGGAGGGCCTCGGTGTGCGCGTCATGGTGCGCAACGTCTTTGAGACCAATGACGATCTGCGGCAGGACTATCAGCTCATCGTGCTCTCCGAGGTGGTATCGGACTTTCGGACGACGCAGCAGTTGCGCCGTCTGTTTGAACTCGCCTCGCACTGCCTGGCTCCCGGGGCGCGGTTGGTGTTCAACGCATTTCTCCCCCGCCATGGCTACGAACTCGAAGACGCCGCACGCGAGTTCGGGCAACAGGCCTACACGAGCATCTTCACGCGGCAGGAGATGTCAACGGCGGCAGCCGGGCTGCCCATCGAACTGGTCTCCGACGACTCGGTGTATGAGTACGAAAAGGAGCATTTGCCGGCCGGCGGTTGGCCGCCCACCAGTTGGTACGCCGACTGGGTCAGCGGTCTCGACGTATTTCCCGTCGAGCGTGATCAGACCCCTATCGAGATGCGTTGGCTGGTATTCCGCAGGACCCGGTGATAAGCCGAAGATCAGACCGGCAGCAGCTGGTCGATCACCGCCGCCAGCTGTTTAGCCGATCGACATTCGTGCATCTTGATGACTTCCTCATAGCGCGGCACCGCCGAATCACCGCTGCCCCAGAGGTGTCGGGGTTCGGGGTTGAGCCAGTGCGCGTGCCGGGCGGCAGTCACCATGTCGGACAGCACATCGACCGCCGGGTTGCGGTAATTGGTGCGGCCGTCGCCGAGCACCAGCAGGGAGCTGCGCGGTGACAGCACATTGGGATTCGCCTGCACGAAAGTCTCGAACGCGTTGCCGTAATCGGAGTGACCGTCGCGGGCATACACGCCGGCCTCCCGGGTGATCCGCTGGATCGCCACGGCAAGGTCGGCCTCCGGGCCGAACATGTGCGTCACCTCGTCGGTGGTGTCGATGAAGGCGAATACCCGTACTCGCGAAAACTGTTGCCGCAGAGCGTGCACCAGCAACAGCGTGAAGTGGCTGAAACCGGCGACCGATCCCGACACGTCGCACAGCACCACCAATTCCGGACGCGCCGGGCGGGGTTTCTTCAAGACGACATCGATCGGCACACCACCGGTGGACATCGATTTACGCAGCGTCTTGCGCAGGTCGATCGACCCGGCACGGGAACGTCGCCGTCGAGCCGCCAGGCGGGTGGCCAGTGTGCGCGCCAGTGGTGCTACCACGCTGCGCATCTGACGCAACTGCTCACCGGATGCGCGTAGGAATTCGACGTTCTCGGAAAGCTGTGGGATGCCGTACATCTGGACGTGGTCTCGACCCAATTGCTCGGCGGTACGCCGCTTCGTCTCCGCATCGACCATTTTCCGCAACTGCGAAATTTTCTGCGCAGCAATCGCTTTGGCGATCTGCTCCTGACTCGGTGAAGGCTCGTCACCATACGGGGCGAGCAGTCCCGCCAGCAGTTTGCCTTCCAGTTCGTCCAGCGCCATCGATTTCAGCGCCTGGTAGGACGAGAACGACGGGCCGCGGCTGGAATTGTATTTCCCGTAGGCCTCGACGATCCGGGCGATCATCCTGACCAGTCGCTCGTCCATGTCGGCGAGGTCCGGGTTCTCGGTCAACAGATCCAGCAACATCTGCCGCATCGCCTCGACGTCATCTGGCGGCAGTGAATCGGAATCGTCCGCCCCATCCTCTGACACCACCGCTCTTGCACCCATGGCCGCCGGAAACCACAGGTCGAACATCGCGTCGTAGGTATCCCGATGATCCGGCCGGCGCAACACCGCACACGCGATCCCCTCGCGCAGCACCTCACGGTCACCCAGACCCAGCGTGGCCATCACCCGGCCGGCGTCCACCGTTTCCGACGGACCCACCGAAATTCCGCTCGCGCGAAGCGCTTCCACAAATCCGACCAGGTGACCGGGCAAGCCGAAAGGAGCAAGCGGCCGGGCCGGACGGATACGACGAGTGGCCATCAGTTCAGCCTTAATTCCCCGGCCGCGCGCTGCTGGTCGGATTGGTGTTTGAGGATGACGCCGAGGGTGGCGGACACGACGGCGTCGTCGATGGTGTCCAGGCCCAGCGCGAGCAACGTCCGGCCCCAGTCGATCGTCTCGGCGATCGACGGGACCTTCTTGAGCTGCATTCCGCGCAGCACCCCGATGATGCGTACCAGCTCCTCGGCCAAGTGCTCAGGCAACTCCGGCACACGCGACAACAGGATGCGGCGTTCCAGTTCGGGAGTCGGGAAGTCGATGTGCAGGAACAGGCAGCGACGCTTGAGTGCCTCGGACAGCTCGCGGGTCGCGTTGGAGGTCAGCACCACCAACGGCGTCCGGGTCGCGGTGATCGTGCCCAGCTCGGGGACCGTCACCGCAAAATCGGAGAGCACCTCGAGCAACAGGCCTTCGATCTCGATGTCGGCCTTGTCGGTTTCATCGATCAGCAGCACGGTCGGCTCGGTGCGCCTGATCGCCGTCAGCAGCGGACGTTGCAGCAGGAATTCCTCGCTGAACACGTCGTCTTTGGTGGACTCCCAGTCACCCGAACCGGACTGGATGCGCAGAATTTGCTTGGCGTGGTTCCACTCATAGAGCGCGCGGGCCTCGTCGACGCCCTCGTAGCACTGCAGGCGGACCAGGCCGGAGCCGGTGGCTTGGGCCACGGCGCGGGCCAGTTCGGTCTTGCCGACGCCGGCTGGGCCTTCGACCAGCAACGGCTTTCCGAGCCGGTCGGCCAGAAACACCGCTGTCGCGGTGGCGGTGTCGGGCAGGTAACCAGTCTCAGCGAGCCGTCGCGAAACGTCGGCGATGTCGGCGAACAACGGCACGGGCCGTGCGGGCACGCTCATGAAATCTCCTTGGGTTTAGGCCGGGCGGATATGGCCTAGAACGGGTGAGCCCCACACGATCCACTTGGTTGAGGTCAATTCTGGCAGCCCCATCGGGCCGCGCGCGTGCAGCTTCTGGGTGGAGATGCCGATCTCGGCACCGAAGCCGAACTGCTCACCGTCGGTGAACGCGGTGGACGCGTTGACCATCACCGCTGCGGCATCGACCTGTTCGGTAAATCGTTGTGCCGCAGCCAGATCGGTGGTGACGATGGCTTCGGTGTGCCCGGTGCCGTACTCGTTGATGTGGGCGATGGCGGCGTCCACCCCGTCGACCACCGCCAC
>JAVROZ010000574.1:0-3525 GCA_032162485.1 Mycobacterium sp. | reverse complement strand
TGTGCAGCTTCACCGATGGCGTCTTCGCCGGCCAAGTGCCGCCATACCCGCAAGGGACGTGGGCCGCGAGTGACCTCTAGGCAGGTAGGTGCGGATGTATCCGAATGATCCGAATCACTCACCGTACGTTCGGCGGTGGGGCGATCCGTCGATTCCGTACGGCCCGGCAAACGGCCCGGCCCCGACCCAGGTTCAGACCACGAATTCGATGGCGATTGCCGCCCTTGTCTGTTCATTGTTGTTCCCACCGCTGGGTATCGTTTTTGGGCACGTCGCGCGTTGGCAGATCAGACGCAGCGGCGAAGGCGGACGTGGCATGGCGCTCGCGGCGTTAATCATCAGCTACGTAATCATCATTCTGTCAATAGCATTCATCGTCATCTCCACAGTCCTACTTGTGCAGATAGCCCACGAATTAAGCCACCAGAATCAGGTCATGGGGGTTCACGAGACATTCAACTCGGCGAGCGCCTGCAGACTCTCCAGGTACTGCTGAAGCGAAGTGTGAACGAAGTTCAGGCTGACGATGGTGGCGCCGTGCGCGACAGTTTCGGCGATGAGCTCACGGGCCCGTTCCGGTTCGTTGAGCGGATCCACCCGGGCCGACGGCCCGAGCACGACCTCGAATCCGGGCGGAAGTTCGAAGCGGCATAGCCAGTCTCGGGCCTGTTCGAGTCTCACGCTGAAGGGCGTCCAGCCGTCGGCCAGGGTGACGGCACGGCGCAGCGATCGCAGCGTGCGGCCACCGATCCAGATGGGAACGGGTTGTTGCACGGCGCACGGGTCGACGGTCATCCCGCCAAACGAATAGAACTCGCCTTCATATGAGGGCTCGTTCACCGAAAGCGCCGCGCGTAGTGCCCGCAGCGCGTCGTCGCCACGCGGTCCCCGATCCTCGAACGGGGCGCCAATGAGGTCGAACTCTTCTTTGAGGGAGCCGACACCGACACCGAGAATAAGCCTGCCGTTGCTGACCTTATCCAGGGTTCCGTACCGCTTGGCGATCTCGAGTGGATGGTGATAGCCGAGGACTAACACGCTGGTAGCCAACCGGATTCGCTGGGTTCGTGCGGCCAGATAGCCGAACGTAGCCAGCGGATCCCAATACCGGGTCCCGCGGCGAGCTTGTTCGACGGTGGGCAGCGCGACGTGCTCACTGCAGGTCAAATGGTGGTAGCCGAGGCGGTCGGCCGTTTCGGCGATCCGCGCGATGTCTTCGATCGAAGCGGTGGTCTCCCAGTCCGCGCTGACGCCGGGGAACATCGTCACTACCGGGGTGGAGATGGCTAACTTTGCGATTGCGGCGTTCATCGGGCTAGATTCTAACAGTGCTCGAATTGATTCGAACGAAGCTCGAATGACCACGTCGGTACGGCGGGCGTACGGCGAACTCGACCGTGCCCAGGTGGTGTCGGCTCTGCGCAATCTGGCCCGTCGCGTGGGTGTGCAACAGGTGACGATGCGGGAGTTGGCGGCCGAACTCGGCGCCGCGGTGCCGTCGGTCTACTACCACATCCCTGGCAAGCAGGCCGCTCTAGACCTGTTGGCCGAGTCGGTGCTGGCCGACATCCCAGTCCCGACGGCCGGCCCGTGGGACATCCGGCTCGCCGAACTCTACTGCTCGGCACGCGAGATGATGCTCGAGGTGCCCGGGTTGGCCGGCGTCCTGCAGACCAGCGGCGGCGGGGAAAGCGCCCGTCGTCTCGATCGGCTCAGCCGCTCACTGCTGGCCGAAGCCGGCCTCGTCAAAGCCGTTGCGGCGGCGGCTCACTCGGTTCTATACACCTACCTGCTGGGATCGGTCAGCTTGGCGGAGTCACGCGGTAAGCGCCAGTCCACCAAACGTTTTCGCGCAGGCCTGGACATCATCATTGCCGGTATCAAGGCATCGGAGGGAGAGCGATGACCGTTCCAAAATTGGGGTCACTGGTTGTCGAGAACCAGGACAGTCCCGCTGATCGCGACGCGGCCGCGGTACTGAACCCCGACACCTTCGTCGAAGGAACACCTTTCGACGCACTCAAAAGGCTGCGCGTGGCTAACCCCGTGCACCCGGTGCAGATGTCCGGCCTGCCGAAGGCATGGCTGCTCACGCGGCATGCCGACGTCCGAACCGTCAGTCGGGACACCGACACCTTCAGCAGCACCAGTGGCAACACCCTGGTCGAGGTCGAGGCGGGACCCACCTCGGCGATGCTGCCGGGCATCGACCCGCCGCGGCACGTCCACTACCGCAAGCTGATCAACCAGGGCTTCACCGCCCGCAACGTGCTGCGCCTGGAACCGCACATGCGCCAGGTCGCCCGCAACATCGTCGCCGACATCACCGAGAAGGGCGAATTCGACGCCGTACCCGATATTTCCGCGGAAATGTCGCTGCAGGTCATCGCCGACGTGCTGGGCGTGCCCGCCGAAGATCGCATGGAAGTGTTCCGCTGGAGCAACGCCATCGGAACCCTGGGCATTGAGGACCCCGACTACGCACCGACACCCGAAGCCCTCGGACAGGCCGCCGCCGAAATGTTCTCCTACTGCAACGAACTGGTCCGGCACCGGCGCAAGCACGGCCTCACCGACGACATCCTGTCGGCGCTGCTGGCCGCCGAGGTCGACGGCGAAAAGCTCAACCGCGACCAGCTCAACGAGTTCTTCCTGCTGCTGGCCATCGCCGGCAACGAGACCACCCGAAACACGCTCAGCCACGGCATCTTGGCGCTCTCGCAGCACCCGGAGCAACAGGCGATACTGGCCCGTGACCCCGATGCGGTCAAGCTCGCTGTCGAGGAACTGCTGCGATGGGCCACCCCGGTGATGCACTTCCGCCGGACGGTCACAAAAGACGTCGAGATCCGCGGGCAGCACATCCCCGCCGGGGACTGGGTGCTGATGCACTACTTGTCGGCCAATCGCGACGAGGACGTGTTCGACAGGCCGGACGAGTTCGACGTCACCCGCACCGATGCCGGTCACGCCGCGTTCGGTGGCGGGGGAGTGCACTTCTGCCTCGGCGCTCAGCTGTCCCGGCTCGAGTTACGAGTGATGCTCGAAGAGCTGTATCCGAACGTGCCGGGCCTGACGGTCACCGGACCTCCCGACCGGCTGCGGTCGTCCTTCTTCCATGGGATCAAACGACTTCCGTGTAGCACGGGCTAGTTATCTTCACGCGGGCCTTCGGCTTTCGCGATCTGGTGACCCATGTCATCACCTTGTAAGTGCGCGCCCAGGAAGTCACCGGACGTCGGCAGGCTCAGGTGTAGCTGCGAGGCGCCGCTGACGGCGACCTTGCCGCGCTCCATGGTGAAGTCGAGGACATGACCGCCTGCGGTGCGGTCCTCGTTGAGGAAATGCAGGTGGTAGCCGGCAACCGAGATCCCCTGCTCGAAGTCGGGGGTACGGAATCCGACCAGGGTGCCTGACTCATCCGTGAATCGGGTTTCGGCCTGTCCTTTGGTCGCCTGCGTCAGCGGCGGGTAGGGCTTTTGTTGCTCCATCACGGTGCGGGTATGCAGGTCGGAGAAGTGCCCG
>JAVROZ010000573.1:0-3421 GCA_032162485.1 Mycobacterium sp. | reverse complement strand
GTCGTCGGCGCCGACCCTCCGCATGTCCGCCATGAGAAAACCATCGCCCGACTGCGAACGGGGCGGTCCGTACTGGCGTCCCGGGTGTCGCTGTTCGGTCACACCCGGTTGGCGAGCACCGACATCGAATTGCTCGAGGCGCTGGCCACCCATCACGAACTGCACCTGTGGCTGCCGCATCCCAGCGACGCGCTCTGGCGGACACTACGAGGCCGTGACGGTCTCAATGGAATAGTGCCGCGGCGCGAGGACACCAGCCACCGCAAGGTCCACCATCCCCTACTGGCGACGCTGGGTCGGGACCTGCGGGAGTTGCAACGCAGCCTGCCCGTCGAGCGCGCGACCGACGAGGCGCTCGGTGCCCCCGAGCACCCGGACACCCTGCTCGGGTGGCTGCAGTCCGACCTGGCGGCCGACGCCGTCCGGCCGCAGGGTCGCGCGCTCGCGGCCGATGACCGGTCGATTCAAGTACACAGCTGCCACGGGCCGGCACGCCAGATCGACGTGCTGCGCGAGGTACTGCTCGGTCTGCTCGCCGACGACCCGACGCTGGAGCCTCGCGACATCCTGGTGATGTGCCCCGACATCGAGACCTACGCGCCCTTGATCGTCGCCGACTTCGGTCTCGATGACGTGGTGCGCGGCGTGCATCCCGCGCACCGGCTTCGAGTGCGGCTCGCCGACCGTTCACTGCTGCAGACCAATCCGCTGCTCAGCGTGGCCTCGCAACTGTTGGAGCTGGCCGGCAGCAGGGTTACCGCGAGTGAGGTGCTCAATCTCGCTCAATCGGCGCCCGTGCGTGCCCGCTTCGGCTTCGGTGACGACGACCTGGAAAACATCACCCGCTGGGTGCGGCAGGCCAACATTCGGTGGGGCTTCGATCAGGACCACCGCAAGCCGTTCGGCGTCGACTTCGTCCACAACACTTGGCGATTCGGCCTCGACCGAGTGCTGGCCGGCGTCGCGATGTCCGATGCCTCACACGCCTGGATCGACTCCACGCTGCCCCTGGACGATGTCGGCAGCAACCGGGTCGAGTTGGCCGGCCAGCTCGCCGAATACATCGACCGATTACAGCGGACGGTCGGCTCGCTCACCGGTGCCCGACCGCTGCGGGACTGGCTGGCCGCGCTGACCGACGGCATTGCGGCGCTGACTCGCACCGATCAGGAAGATGCCTGGCAGACCAACCAGATGCAACGCGAATTCGCCGGGATCCTGCGCACAGCGGGGCCGCGGGCCGACACCGCGATGCGGCTGCCCGACATCTGCGCACTGCTGCAGCGCCATCTCGCCGGCCGGCCAACCCGCGCGAACTTCCGCACCGGCACCTTGACGGTCTGCACGATGGTGCCGATGCGCTCGGTCCCCCATCGGGTGGTGTGCCTGGTGGGCATCGATGACGGCGTCTTCCCGCGACTCGGCATCGTCGACGGCGACGACGTGCTGGCCCGGCGACCGATGACCGGCGAGCGCGACATCCGTTCTGAGGATCGGCAACTGCTGCTCGACGCCGTGGGCGCGGCCACCGGCCACTTGGTCATCACCTACACCGGCGCCAACGAGAACTCGGGTCAGCGCAGACCACCGGCGGTCCCGCTGGCCGAGCTGCTCGACGCCCTGGATTCAACGACAACCGAGAAGGTCCGCTCTCGCATCGTCGTCGAGCATCCCTTGCAGCCGTTCGATGTTCGCAATGTGCAGCGCGGAAGTCTGGTGCCCGGTGTGCCGTTCAGCTTCGATCCGACGGTGTTGCGGGCGGCCCGAACCGCCACCGGCCAGCGGGTGGAGCAGCCGAAGTTCATCGGTGGCCCGCTGCCCATGCCGCCGCCGGATGATGTGGCCCTCGCCGATTTGGTGGCCTTCTTCAAGGACCCGGTGAAAGGCTTCTTCCGCGCGCTCGAGTACACGCTGCCGTGGGATGTCGACGGTGTTCAGGACGCGATGCCGGTCGAGATCGACGCGCTCGAGGAGTGGACGGTCGGCGATCGGATGCTGAGCGACATCCTGGGTGGGATGGCGCCGGATGAGGCGCGGCAAGCCGAATGGCGCCGCGGCACATTGCCGCCCGGCCAACTCGGCTGGCGCAAGGTCACCGAGATCCGCGATCAGGCGACGCTGCTGGCCAATGCCGCGCAGCACCACCGGCGACCCGACACGACGGCGTACGACGTCGACATCGACCTCGGTAACCGGCGGCTGACCGGCACGGTGTCACGCGTGTTCGGCGACCGTCTGGTGTCCGTGACATATTCCAAGCTCGACGGCAAACACCTGCTCGAATCGTGGATTCCTTTGTTGGCGTTGATTGCTCATGATCCGAGTCGGGACTTCTCGGCCGTCTGCATAGGCCGGCCGAAACGGGGTACCACCCCGCGGGAGGAGCGGCTGGGCAGACCCAACGATGACGCCGCGCACCTGCTGGCAGATCTGATCGCGATCTACGACGCCGGGCGGCGTGAGCCGATTCCGTTGCCTAGCAAGACGTCCTACGCCTGGGCGGTCGCCCGGCACAGCGGCGACGACCCGATCAAGCAGGCCACCTACCGATGGAAGTCCGATCGATACCCAGGTGAGGATTCCAAACCGGCTCATGTGCGGGCCTGGGGCAAGAACGCGCGACTGACCGACCTCATGCAGCCCCTGCGGGCCGGCGAGGAGTACGGCGGCGAGGAGCATCGCTTGGGCGCCTACGCTGCGCGCCTCTGGTTGCCACTGCTGCGAGCTGACCTGAGCGCCGAGAGGCGATCGGGGTGATGGATTCCTTCGATCTACTGGGCCCACTGCCCGCCGAACGCTCCACCACGGTGTTGGAAGCCAGCGCCGGCACTGGCAAGACCTTCGCGTTGGCCGGTCTGGTCACCCGCTACGTCGCCGAAGGCACGGCGACGCTCGACGAGATGCTGCTCATCACGTTCGGACGCGCAGCCAGCCAGGAGCTCCGAGAACGGGTCCGTTGCCAAATCGTCGACGCGCTAGCCGCTTTCGACGACAGTTCAACGGCGGGCAACAACAAGTTGGTGGCGAAACTGGTCTACGGCAGCGCCGCGCAGCGCGCCGAACGAAGGCAACGGCTGCGCGACGCGCTGGCCGGCTTCGACGCGGCGACGATCGCCACCACACACCAGTTCTGCCAGCTGGTGCTCAAATCACTGGGCGTGGCGGGCGACACGGACGCGGGGGTCACGCTGGTCGAAGACCTCGACGAACTGGTCACCGAGATTGTCGACGACCTGTATTTGGCCCACTTCGGGCGGGAGCGCGACGATCCCGCGCTGAGTTACCGCGACGCGCTGCGGATCGCCCGCGAGGTGGTCAGGAACCCGTGCACGGAACTGCGGCCTCGCGATCCGCAGCCCGGCTCGGAAGCCGCAATCTGTGTCGCGTTCGCGAATAGTGTTCTCGCTGAGCTGGAAACGCG
>JAVROZ010000572.1:0-3536 GCA_032162485.1 Mycobacterium sp. | reverse complement strand
GTTCTCCACCACCATCAGCAACGTCAACCGCACGGTGGGCACGATGCTCGGCCATGAGGTGACGAAAGCTTATGGCGGACAAGGATTGCCGGATGGCACCATCGACATCACGTTCGAAGGGTCTGCCGGCAACAGCTTCGGGGCTTTTGTGCCCAAGGGGATTACATTGCGAATTTATGGGGACGCCAACGACTACGTTGGCAAGGGCCTGTCCGGCGGCCGGATCGTGGTGCGGCCGTCCGACAATGCTCCGGAAGGCTATGTCGCCGAGGACAACATCATCGGGGGCAACGTGATTCTGTTCGGTGCCACCAGCGGTGAGCTTTACCTGCGCGGCGTGGTCGGCGAGCGGTTTGCGGTCCGCAACTCCGGGGCGCACGCGGTGGTCGAGGGCGTTGGCGATCATGGGTGCGAGTACATGACCGGTGGCAGGGTGGTGATTCTGGGTCGCACCGGCCGCAACTTCGCCGCCGGTATGTCGGGAGGCGTGGCGTATGTCTACGACCCCGATGAGGAATTGCCGGGCAACCTCAACACCGACATGGTCGACATGGAGACCCTGGACGAGGAAGATGCAGAGTTTTTGCACGGCGTCATCCAGGCCCACGTGGATGCCACGGATTCCGCTGTCGGCCAACGTATCCTGGCCGACTGGCATAACCTGCAACGCCACTTCATCAAGGTGATGCCGCGGGACTACAAGAAGGTGCTGGAGGCGATCGCCGAAGCCGAACGCGACGGCGTCGATGTCGACAAGGCGATCATGGCGGCGGCTCATGGCTGACCCGAGTGGCTTCCTGAAATACACCCACCGGGAACTGCCCAAGCGGCGACCCGTCCCGTTGCGGTTGAAAGACTGGCACGAGGTCTACGAGGAATTTGACGTCGAGACCCTGCGCCACCAGGCGACGCGTTGCATGGACTGTGGGATTCCCTTCTGTCACCACGGATGTCCGCTGGGCAACCTCATTCCGGAATGGAACGACCTGGTACGCCGGGGCCGTTTTCGCGACGCGATCGAGCGGTTGCACGCGACCAACAACTTCCCCGATTTCACCGGTCGGCTGTGTCCGGCGCCGTGCGAGCCCGCGTGTGTGCTGGGTATCAACCAGGATCCGGTGACGATCAAGCAGATCGAGCTCGAGATCATCGACAGGGCGTTCGACGAAGGCTGGGTGGAACCGGTACTGCCACACTGCGAGACCGGAAAGACGGTTGCCGTGGTGGACTCGGGCCCAGCCGGATTGGCTGCGGCTCAACAGCTCACGCGCGCCGGGCACACGGTCACGGTGTTCGAGCGGGACGACCGCATCGGCGGACTGCTGCGATACGGCATTCCGGAGTTCAAGATGGAAAAGCGCGTCCTGGACCGTCGGCTGGAACAGATGGTGGCCGAAGGCACCGAATTCCGGGCCGGCGTCAATGTGGGCGAAGACCTCAGTGCCGAGCAACTGCTGGCCGACTTCGATGCGATCGTGCTGGCAGGTGGCGCCACCGCGTGGCGCGATCTGCCGATTCCCGGCCGAGATCTGGATGGCATCCACCAGGCGATGGAATACCTGCCGTGGGGCAACCGGGTTCAGCAGGGCGACGACGTCCTGGGGCCGGATGGGGAGCCGCCGATCACGGCCAAGGACAAAAAGGTCGTCATTATTGGAGGCGGCGACACCGGTGCTGACTGTCTGGGTACTGCCCACCGCCAGGGCGCGGCCAGCATCCATCAGTTCGAGATCATGCCGCGTCCGCCGGAAACCCGCGCCTCCTCGACGCCGTGGCCGACCTATCCGCTGATGTACCGGACCGCGTCGGCGCACGAGGAAGGCGGCGAACGGGTGTTCTCGGTCAACACCGAGGAATTCGTCGGGAACGACGGTCATGTCTGTGCGCTCAAGGTGCACGAAGTGGAGATGCAGGACGGCAAGTTCGTCAAGGTCGAGGACACCGATTTCGACCTCGAGGCAGATCTGGTGTTGCTGGCCATGGGATTCGTCGGTCCGGAGAAGCCGGGCCTGCTCACCGAACTCGGGGTGAAGTTCACCGACCGCGGCAACGTCGCCCGCGGCGACGACTTCGACACCTCGGTACCCGGTGTGTACGTTGCCGGCGACATGGGACGCGGCCAGTCATTGATCGTGTGGGCGATTGCTGAGGGCCGGGCCGCGGCCGCGGGCGTCGACCGTTTCCTGATGGGTTCCAGCGCGCTACCAGCGCCGATCAAGCCCACCGCCGCACCGTTGCGGTAACCACATCAGTCACATCTGAAACATTTGATATTGCCTCGGCGCGTCGCTCCGGGTTAGCCAGAACTCGGGTGTCTAATAACTGCCTGTGGGCTCCGTCACATGAGCAGACATGTACGAGTCCCGGATGCGTCGACCGATCGCAGGAGTGATCACTGTGCACATGAACCCAGTACCCCGGTCAAAGATGGGCCGAATCGCCTGGTCATTGTTTCGGCACCCGGTGAAGAGCCGTGAATTTCCAGCCAGATGCGAGCGCCTGGCATCGGCTGAAGAGCTGATGCGGTTCGCCGTATAGCCTCCGTGTCGGGGGAATACGGCTCGTCCCGACGGTGTCTCAGCGGTTTGCTAACCCGTCAGCAGTCCCGAATCCCGAATCGCCTCGGCCAGCGGCTCCAGCACGGCAGCGTCGTGCGGCGGCGGGAGGTAGACGATGCCCAGATCCAGCCCCTGTGCTCCCAGCGCCGCCGCATTGTCGATGAGCTGCGCATAATTGCGGTCTTCACCGAGGCCGAGGTGAGCAGACAGGGTGATCTCCGTGGGGTCGCGGCCGATATCGGCGCACCGGGCGGCCAGAACATCGCGCTTGTGCGCGAACTCCTCGGGCGTGCCGCCGACAAAGTTCCAGTGCTGGGCATAGCGCGCGGTGAGCGGCAGGGTGCGCTTCTCGCCGCTGCCGCCGATACAGATCGGCGGGTGCGGGCGCTGCGGGCCCTTCGGTTCGTTGCGGGCGTCCTTGAGCTGGTAGAACTTGCCGTCGAAGGTGGTGGTCTCCTCGCTGAGCAGGCCGATCAGCACCTGGCAGGCCTCCTCGAACCGGTCGAAGCGTTCCCTGATGCTGCCGAGCTCGATCCCATAGGCGCCTGATTCCTCTTCGTTCCAACCGGCGCCGATGCCCAGTTCCAGTCGGCCGTTGGAAATGGTGTCGAGGGTGGCGGCCATGTTGGCCAGCACCGCCGGGTGCCGGTAGTGGATGCCGGTCACCAGGGTGCCCAGGCGGAGCCTTCTGGTGGCCTGGGCCAGCGCCGTGAGCGTGGTCCAGCCCTCCAGGCAAGGGCCGCTGGAATCGCTGAAGATCGGATAGAAGTGGTCGAAAGTCCAGCCGGACTCAAAGACATCGATGTCGTCGGCTTGCTGCCAGACGGCCAGCATGTCGGGCCAGGTGGTGTTCTGCGGTGAGGTCTTGAAAGCGAATCGCATTATTACGACGGTAGTCCTGCTTTCTGACGCGCAACTAGACTCGAAGCGACGATGAGTTACGCCCTCGGAATAGACACCAAACTCACCCTGCTGGCG
>JAVROZ010000571.1:0-5348 GCA_032162485.1 Mycobacterium sp. | reverse complement strand
GCGTCGCATGCCCGGCCCCCCGGGCGGTCGCATCGCACTGGACTTGCTGGTACCGCATGCCGAATCGACGGCCTGGCAGCGACGCTTGACCCAGACCGGTGTGCGCCCGGCGGGTGTGTGGGCCTTCGAAGCCCTCCGAGTCGAAGCCCTCCGACCCCGTCTGGGTGTCGACACCGACGAGCGCACCATCCCGCACGAGGTGCGTTGGATCGGTGGTCCGGGTGCGGGGGCCGTACACCTGGACAAAGGTTGCTATCGCGGCCAGGAAACCGTTGCCCGAGTCCATAACCTGGGTAAGCCACCACGCATGCTGGCGTTGGTGCACCTCGATGGCTCGGTGGATCGGCCGTCCACCGGAGATCCGGTCCTCGCCGGCGGTCGCGCGGTCGGACGACTGGGAACGGTGGTTGATCACGTCGACCTGGGTCCGGTGGCACTGGCATTGCTGAAGCGGGGCGTGCCCGCCGACACCGAACTGGTGACGGGCGCCAGTGGTGAGGTCGCTGCGGTTATCGACGCCGATTCGCTGCCACCCGTCGATGAAATGGGCGCCGGGCGGCTGGCCGTGGAGCGGTTGCGCAGCACCGGCCGATGATTGTCTGTGACATCCACAACATCAGCGCGGGATGATGGGCTGCCCTGGCAGGGCGCGCCCACCTTCGGCCGCACGGCACGGTAAGCTGTCGGCAGGACAAAACGACACTAAGAGATCGGAGCCGCCTACTCGTAGGCCGCTCCGTTATTTCGCGAGGGGGTTCCCCCATGGGCCGCGGCCGTGCTAAGGCAAAGCAGACCAAGGTTGCTCGAGAACTGAAGTACAGCTCCCCGCAGACCGACTTCCAGCGGCTACAGCAGGAGCTTTCCGGGACGAGCGCCGATGAATCGAACCACGTGGATGGCGATACATGGGATGACGACGACAGCTGGCGCCGCTAGCTCCGAGAAAGCCGTTCCGGCTTAGCTTCTGATTTTCAGAATCGCGGATGCTGCCCGACGAGCTTGGCCCGCGGACCTTCCTTCCCACCCTTGCAAATGGTGCCCAGCACCCAGCAGTTCAAGTGCCGGGCGGTCAGGATTGCTCGGGCGCGGTCGTTGTCCTCGGGGGCTACCACGGCGATCATGCCCACGCCCATATTGAACGTCTGCTCCATCTCGGCGCGCGAGACGCGGCCACGCTGCGCGATCATGGCGAACACCGGCGCAGGCGTCCACGTGCCGCGGTCCACCTCGGCGACCAGGCCTTGCGGGATGACACGCGCCAGGTTGCCCGCCAGTCCTCCCCCGGTGACGTGACAGAACGTGCGCACCTGGGTCTCGGCGGCCAGCGCCAGGCAGTCTTTGGCGTAGATCACCGTGGGCTCCAACAACTCTTCCCCCAGCGTTCGACCGAACTCCTCGACGTAACCCGCCAGGTTCATCCGGTCGATCTCGAGCAGGACCGAACGAGCCAACGAGTATCCGTTGGAATGCAGGCCCGAGGATCCCATCCCGATGATGACGTCACCTGGCTTCACGCGGTCAGGCCCCAGCACGTCGTCTGCCTCCACCACGCCGACACCGGTAGCCGAAATGTCGTAGTGGTCCGGCTCCATCAGGCCGGGGTGTTCGGCGGTCTCGCCGCCCAGCAGCGCGCAGCCGGCGCGGACACAACCCTCGGCGATGCCGCTCACGATCGCCGCTACCCGCTCCGGGACAGTGCGGCCGATTGCGATGTAGTCCTGCAGGAACAGCGGTTCGGCACCGCACACCACGAGGTCATCGACAACCATCGCGACCAGGTCGAGGCCGACCGTGTCGTGCTTATCCATCGCTTGAGCGATCGCCAACTTGGTGCCGACACCGTCGGTGGAGGCCGCAAGCACCGGCTCCCGGTAGTCGCCGCGGATCGCGAACAACCCGGCGAATCCGCCGAGCCCACCGCGCTCCTCGGGCCTGGTGGCCTTGGTCGCCAGCGGCTTGAACAGGTCGACGGCGCGGTCACCTGCTTCGATATCCACCCCGGCCGATGCGTAGGTGATGCCCGGGTTGCCCGCGCCTCGTTTAGAACCATGTTCGGGATCCGTCATCGCGATAAAGGCTACCGGTCTGCGCGCACCGCCGGTATCGGTTCCCGCCGGTGTCGTGCCTTGTGCTCGATCGCAACTTGAGGCCGACGGGGTTCGCGGCTGACGAGACGGCTTTTCGTCAGCGGCCGATGGGAACTTCCGAAACGTCCTTGCCGGCGCGATCGTCGAGGCCGGCCCCGCGCGCCGCGTTGGCCAGCATGTGCTCGATGACGTTCTTGCCCAGCGCGCTTTCGCTGGGCAGCTCGATCGGGTACGTGCCGTTGAAGCATGCGGTGCACAGGCGCGACGAGGGTTGCTCGGTTGCCGCGATCAGACCGCGCAGCGAGATGTATGCGAGCGTGTCGGCGTTGATCGCGTGCCGGACCGCCTCCAGCATCTCGCCTTCGTCCTCGACGGCGTTGGCGATCAACTCTGCTGGTGACGGAAAGTCGATGCCATAGAAACACGGCCATTTCACCGGTGGTGACGCGATGCGCACGTGCACCTCCACCGCGCCGGCCTCGCGCAGCATCCGCACCAGCGCCCGTTGAGTGTTGCCTCGCACGATTGAGTCGTCGACGACGATGAGCCGCTTGCCGCGGATCACTTCTTTGAGCGGGTTCAGCTTGAGCCGAATACCGAGCTGGCGGATCGTTTGCGACGGTTGAATAAAGGTGCGCCCGACGTACGCATTCTTCATCAGGCCCTGCCCGTAGGGGATGCCGGACTCTTGCGCGTATCCCACTGCCGCGGGGGTGCCGGATTCCGGCACGCCGATCACCAGATCGGCGTCCACCTGGCATTCCCGGGCCAGCTGCCGACCAATGTCCAGCCGGGCGCCGTGTATCGACCGGCCACCGATGGTGCTGTCCGGGCGGGCGAGGTAGACGTACTCGAAAACGCACCCTTTGGGCGAGGGATTGGCGAAGCGGGTGGACCGCACCCCGTCGGCGTCGATCGCCAGCAGTTCGCCGGGCTCGATGTCGCGAACGAAGGAGGCTCCGACGATGTCGAGCGCGGCGGTTTCGGACGCCACCACCCAGCCACGGTCCAGCCGCCCTAGCGACAGCGGGCGCACCCCATGGGGATCACGGCATGCATAGAGGGTGTTTTCGTCCATGAAGGTCAGGCAGAACGCTCCACGAACGATCGGAAGCAGTTCCAACGCCGCCTGTTCCAGGCTGGAGTCGGCCGCCCCGTGGGCCAGCAACGCGCCGAGGATGTCGGAATCGGTCGTCGCCGGGGCCGGGTACCGCTTGGCCATCAATCCCGCGTCGCGGGCGCGTGCGGCCAGCTCTGCGGCGTTGACCAGATTCCCGTTGTGCCCCAAAGCAACTCCGGTGCCTGCCGCGGTATTGCGGAAGACTGGTTGAGCGTTTTCCCACGTCGTGTCGCCCGTGGTGGAGTAGCGACAGTGACCGATGGCGACGTGGCCCTCCATGGCTGCCAGCGTCTGCTCGTCGAACACCTGGCTGACCAGGCCGAGGTCTTTGAAGACCAGAACCTGCGATCCGTCGGCGACGGCGATCCCCGCGGCCTCCTGGCCGCGGTGCTGCAACGCGTACAGGCCGTAATAGGTGAGCTTGGCGACATCTTCACCGGGGGCCCAGACCCCGAATACGCCACACTCTTCACGAGGCGAACTGAAGTCTTCTTCTTCGGGCTGCTGCGCGGTCACGGTGTGGCGGCTCCCTGGGGGGCGGTTGGTGACGAATACGGAGTCTACGGGTTGACCCCGACAGCGACGAATTCAACGGGCGTGTTATTCCCGTTCATTTCGCGGCGTGTTGCAATAAACAGCCAGGTCACGTCACAAATGCACCACCGGTAACAAGTGTTCAATCTCACTGGCTCTGGCACCCGACAACGTCAACGATCCGGCGGCGCGCGCCTCCCCGAACCTCAACAGTCCCGTAGCCACCAACAGCCACGTGCGCGGGTCGGTCTCCACGACGTTGGGCGGCGTGCCACGGGTGTGCCGCGGCCCGGAAATGCACTGCACGGCCACGAATGGCGGGATCCGGACCTCAACGCTGGCGCCGGGCGCCAGGCCGGCAAGCGTGCGGGCGGTAAGGCGGACCGCCGTCGCCAATGTGTCCCGGTCGGGAGCAGCGCAGGTGTCGTCGCGCAACCAGTCGGCGATGGCCAACACGACCTGCCGAGTCTTTGCCGGATCAGCTCTATCGCGGACCGTCATACCCTATGGTCTCAGAATCATAGATCCGCGGACGCGGCCACCGTATCGGACCATCGGCCTGGTAGCGCTGATGGTGCTGACGCTCGTCCTGGGAGCGCTGTACTGGCAGTTCCGCGGGAATTTCACCCCGAAAACAAAGTTGACCATGATTGCTCCGCGGTCAGGGTTGGTAATGGACCGCGGCGCCAAGGTCACCTACAACGGCGTGCAGATCGGCCGCGTCTCCACCATTTCCGAGATCACGCGCGATGACGTCCCGGCAGCCCGACTGGTCCTGGATATATCTCCGGAGTACATCCCGCAGATTCCGGCCAATGTAGCCGCAGAGATCAAGGCGACCACGGTCTTCGGCAACAAGTACGTATCGCTGAGTTCGCCGAATACCGCTGCGTCGCAACATATCAACCCATCTATAGTGATCGATGCGACAAGGGTGACCACCGAGTTCAACACGTTGTTTCAGACGCTCACCGCCATTGCTGAGAAGGTCGATCCGGTCAAGCTCACCCTGACCCTGAGCGCGGCGGGTCAGGCGCTGACGGGATTGGGCGAGAAGTTCGGCGCCTCACTGACCAACGGAAACGCGATCCTCGACGACCTGAACCCACAGCTGAATCGAGCACGGTTCGACGTCCAACAATTGGCGGCCCTGGGCGACGTCTACGCCGACGCTGTTCCGGACTTGCTGGAAGCCCTCAACCGGGCGGCGACCACCGCGCGCACCGTCAACCAGCAACGGGACGAGTTGGATGCCGCGCTGCTGGCGGCCGCGGGATTGGGCAACCTGGGTTCCGAGGTATTCGAGCGGGCCGGACCATACCTGGCACGGGGAGCCACCGATCTCGTTCCCACCGCCCAGCTGCTCGACGAGTACAGTCCCGAGCTCGTCTGTACCCTCCGCAATTACGACGATGTCGCCCCCAGGGTTCGTGCGTCACTTGGCTCCAACGGGTATTCCCTGGGAGCAAATTCCTCGGGCGCCATCGCCGGAGCACCGGCCCCGTACATCTGGCCGGAGAATCTGCCTCGGGTCAACGCCCGAGGCGGACCCGGCGGGAAACCGGGTTGCTGGCAGAAGATCACTCGGCAACTGTGGCCTGCGCCGC
>JAVROZ010000570.1:0-5062 GCA_032162485.1 Mycobacterium sp. | reverse complement strand
CAAAGCGATTCGGTCCATCCTGGCGCCGGACTATGTCGCACGGGCCCGGGAGCTCTCCACTCAAATGTCCAACCCGGCGGACGCCGTTGCAAAGGCGGCGGATCTGATGGAGGAATCTGCGCGGGTCCGCGCCTAACTGCTGGTGGTGCAGTCGAGCGGGAACGGCTTGTACCACTTGCGTCTATGGGCCGCCCCCATCTCACGCAGGATTCCCATCGCGGCAGGCCAGCCGTGCGTCCGACTCAATCCCCGGATCATTGCGCTACTTGATCCCCAATGGTATTGCCGACCACCGAAGTGAGCATTAGCGGTCTTGCGTCCGAAGTGGTTGATGTAGGCCATTTCCGTTGTGTACACACCGAACCCAGACTTTCGGGCCCGCAGCGCCAAGTCGAGGTCGAGCCCCCACCCGTAACGCCCGAAGGTCGCCAGATCCATTCCGCCAACGGCATCCCAGCATTCGCGGGACATGGCCAGCGCCGTCCCCTCCACGGCCGGCACCACCCGGTACAGCGGACGGGGAATGTAGTCTGCCGCGTCTGGCTTTTCGTCGGCTAACGCATACGGGAAGCCTAGGTCGAACATCGGCCCTACGATTCCTGCGTCGGCCGGTAGCCGCGGGTCGAGGAGTGCGGCGACAAAGCCTTTCGACACACGGGTGTCGTTGTTGAGTGTCATTGCGTAGGCGTAGCCCTCGCTGAACGCAGTCCGAAAGCCGAGCTCACTGCCGCCGGCCCAACCAAGATTTTCGCCGGGTGTGCTCACCCGCTCATTGCTGATCCTGGGGTAATCGCCACGGTTATCGACGATCAGATAATCCGCAGTCTCCCGCTCCAGGTCCGCCACCAATGCATGGGTGTACTCATGCTGACCGAATACCGGCACCGTAATCAGCAGGGACACAAGCGAATCGTACACTGGCCCCCTTCGCGTCGAGGTGGATTCCGCAATCGGTCGGACCGTGGACTAGCGCCCGCGGCTGGCGTGTTCTTCCAGTAGGTCGGCGGTAGCCACCGCACTGGCATCTGCTTTCGTCATCCGGGAAGCCAGCTCGCGAGCCCGACTCACGCACTCAGCCGCGAGGATCGCCCTGAGATCGTCCACCAACGAATCTGTGGTGGCGCTGGAAAGCCGCCGACCCCGTCCGACTCTGAGCTGCTTCACCTGGGCCGCCCAGAACGGCTGATCGGAGGTGATCCAGAGAATCAGGGTGGGGATCCCGGCCCGAAACCCGGCGGCAGTGGTGCCCGCTCCGCCGTGATGAACGACGGCGCGGCAGGCGGGGAAGACCGCGGCGTGACTGACTGCGCGCACCACCTTCACGTGGTCAAAGTGCGGTATCTGTGTCGAGTCGCTCGGACCCGCGCAGATCAACGCTCGCTCACCCAACCGCGAGCACGCCGCGGCAATCATGTCGACACGGTCGGCAAGGGACCCTACCGGCATGCTGCCGAAGCCGAAGTAGATCGGCGGTGTACCGGCGGCGACCCACGACATGACCTCGTTGTCAGAGTCTGTCGGCAAACCCATCGTCAACGCACCGACGAACGGCCGCCGACTGCCCCACTCCGCAGCCAAGCCGGGGAAGCAAAGTTCGTCGTAGGCCTGGATTTCCAGTGCATTACGGTCAGCCATGCGCTTCGGTGCCGGGCTCGATGCCTTCGGCAGGCCGAGTTCGCGGCGTTGTTCGTCCTCGACCCCCTTGGTCATCCGCCAGTACAGCCAGTCGGTGGTGTGGATCGTCGAGCGGATCACCGGTCCGGGGAGGCGGGCCGGAAAAGCGAGTTGGCCGTTGGCGCGCATCGGATAGAAGTGCAGCGCGGCCAGCGGAATGTTGTAGTGCTCCGCGACGTTGGCGACCACTTCCTGATAGATCTGACCGGTCAGGAGCAGATCGGCGCCGTCGGCCACCGGAGTCAACATGGCGCTGAGCTCGAGCCAACCCTCGGTGACGGGCGCCATCGCCTCCCGCGCCAATTTCACCGGATTCTGGATCTTCCATCCGTTGTGCAGGAATTGCTCGTCCAGTTGTTGCTGCGAATCGCGAGTGCCGTACTCAACCGCAGCAAGGCCAGACGACTCGACGAAGCCAATAAGGTTGGGCGGCACGGCAAGACAGAGGTCGTGGCCCCGTCGCTGCAACTCGACGCCGACCGCGACACACGGCTCGATGTCGCCGCGGGTTCCGTAGCTGGCCACAACGAATTTCATGAGGGGTGCAGCTCTATCTCAATCCTTGGCGAAGAGATAGATCCGGTAGGTGAACCCACCGCCGCGCTTCAAGTCCCGATCCATCATGCTGACCGCGTACCGGGTGAGGCCGTTAAGGAATGAGGGAGCGCGACGACTGATGATCTCCTGGGATCGCCGGGTGTTGGCGTCCAGGCCACGCTTGGCCTCTTTATCGATGTCCCGTTGGGCGAGCTTGCGCAGCGGAATGTCGGCAAGTGCCGTTTCCCATTCGGCGACAACGGGATTGCGCCGGGAGTCGGTGTACAAGAAGTGCCCACCCGGGCGAAGCACGCGTGTTACCTCGGCAAGGAAACCCGGGAAATCGGGGTATTGATGCGAGGCCTCTACGTTCACCACCGCGTCGAAGGATTCGTCGGGGAAGGGCAGATTCTGGGCGTCCCCCTGCACGAAATCCAGCCCGGGTAGTTGGTGTCGTTCCTTACACAGCTCGATGCTGGCCGGGTTCAGGTCCAGCCCCGTGTATGAAGCCGGGTTGAGGTTGCGCACGATGTAGGACGCACCGCCACCGGCGCCGCAACTGACCTCAAGCACCTTTTTCCCGGCGAGGTCCACCTGATTCGCTGTCTGGTGATAAAGCTGAATGCAGTAACGGTTTCGTTCGTCGGCTTCGGACAACGGCAGCCCGAGCGGCGGGTCTTCTTCGTAGCCGAAGTTGAAGAACACGACGTCGTCGCCCACTTGCCGGGTACCAAGGGGCAGGAAGTACTTCGTCGTGAGCCTTGCGACCACTGGGTTGGATTGCAGGCGGTATTTCAGAGCCACGCGGAGAAGTGTCGCATGAGTGCCTCGCGCTACGTGCCGAAAAGGCCAACCTCGATGACGCCCAGATCAGGACGCGCGTGCAACTTTACCAGGGGCGAGTTACCAGCACCGGGCCCGGAATCTGCGCCGCAAAAACGCCCGATGTCGTCCCGCCGGACTGCCCAAAAGGCTCCTGATCAGGCGATTCATTGAGACACTGACAACGCTCCTGCTCAGCGAATGACACCATCGCGGTTACTAAGAGATTTTTCATTCCCCCTACCCACCAGCGCTCTTCCTTGTACGTTTGTGAGGTGGCTGGGCAGGCGAGATCGCATGACGACGCAAAAGTCGGGGGTGTCTTTGACCGCGTCGGCGACTTCGTCGTCAAATGGCCGTGGCTGGCCATCGCCGGCTGGATCGCGGTCGTCGCCATCCTGGCACTGACCTTCCCCCCGCTCCAGGTGCAGGCGGCCAAGCACGAAACGAAGCCAATACCCGACGACGCACCAACTTCGATCGCTCAGGTCGAAATGAATAAAGCCTTCGCAGCGAAGCCCAGTGACGGCACGAAGGCCAGCGACATCAATGCCAGTCGCGGCAGTAAGCCCGCTGACGACAAACCAGCTGGCTCCATGCTGTTGATCATCTTGACCGACGAGAATGGCCTCAGTCCCGCGGACGAAGACACTTACCACAGGCTGCTTGACAACCTGAAGGCGGACACGCAGGACAAGATGTCGGTGCAAGACTTCATGGCCACGCCGGAGTTGCGCCAGTTGCTGGAAAGCAAGGACAAAAAAGCCTGGAATCTACCGATCAACCTGCCCGGCGCAGAAGCAGCGCCCGAGACCCAGGCGGCGCTGGCAAACATCAGAGCGATCATCAACAAGACGCTCGCGGGAACCACGCTGACGGCCAACGTCAGCGGTGGCGTAGCGACCGCTTCCGACGTGCAGAAGCTCGGCGAATCCGACGTGCAAATCATCGAGGTCGGCACCATCATCAGCGTGCTGGTCATCCTGATCATCGTCTATCGCAGCCTGGTGACCATGCTCTTGCCGCTGGCCACGATCGGCGTCTCAATAGCGGGTGCACAGGGCGTCTTGTCGGCGTTGTCCGAAATGGGCTTGACCGTGAACATGCAGTGCATCGTGTTCATGAGCGCGGTCATGATCGGTGCCGGCACCGACTACGCCGTCTTTCTGATCAGTCGATATCACGACTACGTCCGACATGGTGAGACCTCCGATCGTGCCGTGAAGAAAGCGTTGATGTCGATCGGCAAGGTCATCGCCGCATCCGCAGCCACCGTGGCGGTCACCTTCCTTGCGATGGTCTTCACGAAGCTGGAAGTGTTTTCGGCGGTAGGCCCGGCAATCACCGTCTCGATCATCGTGTCGCTACTGACCGCGATAACGATCCTGCCGGCAGTCCTGGTGCTGACTGGGCGACGTGGCTGGATCAAGCCTCGACGTGAACTGACCACCCGCTTCTGGCGGATCTCCGGCACGCGCATCGTGCGGCGCCCCAAGGTCCACCTCGTCGGCAGCCTTCTCGTGCTCGCCGCCCTGGCAGGCAGCGCAACCTTCATCAAGTTCAACTACGACGACCTCAAGACCATGCCGCAGGACATGGACAGCGTGCGCGGACTCAACGCTATGAATCACCACTTCCCGATGAACTCGATGACACCGATGTTTCTGTTCGTCAACTCGCCGCGGGACCTACGTAGCCCAGCAGCGTTGGGTGACCTGGAAATTATGTCGCGCCGGATAGCCGAGATGCCCGACATTGTGATGGTGCGGGGCTTGACCCGGCCCAACGGGGAACCACTGAAGGAAACCAAGGTGTCGTTCCAGGCCGGCGAGGTCGGCAGCAAACTCAACGAGGCCTCCACCGCTATTTCGGACCACGGGGGCGACCTGGACCATCTCGTCGGCGGTTCGCGCCAGCTGCATGAAGCACTGGCCGGGATCCGCTCGCAAGTCAATGAGGCGGTCGCCAGCTCCGCCGGCATGGTCTCCATGCTGGAAGGCCTGCTGCAACTAATGGGTGGCGACAAGAC
>JAVROZ010000569.1:0-2590 GCA_032162485.1 Mycobacterium sp. | reverse complement strand
CACCGCTTCCGCCGGCGCCACCGCCGCCACCGTGGACCCCACCGGTTCCGCCGCCACCAACCCCGCCTTGCCCGCCGCCCCCCGCGTCGCCATATAGCAACCCGCCAGCCCCGCCGCCGCCGCCATGACCACCGCTGCCAGCGGCGCTGCCCCCGCCGGTACCCGGGCCGCCGCCCGTACCACCTTGCCCGCCGACCCCGCCAGCGCCCCACAACCCCGCCGCACCACCGATTCCGCCGGCGCCGGCATTGCCCCCGTTAGTGGTCGCCGTGCCCGGCGAGCCGTTTCCGCCAACACCGCCTGCGCCGCCGTTGCCGAACAACCAACCGCCATGACCACCGGCACCGCCGGCCGCACCCAACCCGCCGATCCCGCCTGACCCGCCGTTGCCGATGAGTCCCGCGGCACCACCGGCGCCGCCGGCAGCCCCGGGGTTCGTCCCGGGCGCACCGTTGCCGCCGTTGCCGTACAACAGCCCGCCCGCGCCGCCGGCCTGCCCGGGCGCGGTCCCGTTGGTGCCGTCGCCAATCAACGGACGTCCCAACAACAACCCGGTGGGCGCGTTGATCACCGCCAACAGCTCTTGCTCCAGCGGTGCGGCGGTGGCCGCCTCGGCGTACGCATAGGCACTCCCGCCGGCCCCTAACGCCTGCAGGAACTGCTGATGAAACACCCCGGCCTGGGCGCTGATCGCTTGATAGGCCTGCGCATGACCGGAAAACAGCGACGCCACCGCCGCCGAGATCTCGTCTGCACCCGCGACCAGCAAGCCGGTCGTCGGAGCCAACGCCGCCCCGTTAGCTGCGGTCAGCGCCGAGCCGATGCGTTCCAAATTCCCCGCCGCCGAAGCAAACATCTCCGGGATCGCGATCACGTACGACATCGTTGGCCTCCCCGCCCCGATATTCGACAATCCGACAGCGTATCGCCATTTCGTGGTGTGAGGAAGGCCGCTGAGAAGGCCAAGATTGGACGTACACATCGTTTGCGCCAGCTATCGCTTTGGCCAACGACGACGAACCTCGGCCCCGCAGGTATTCGCCAAGGCGCGGGAATACCTGGCGCTTGCCGCTGAGCACAACCGCTCGAATGTGCAACGTTCGCCCGTAGTGCGGTTGTCGGCCTTGCACAGCATCTGGCAGATGAGAAAAGACCGCTCGAAGGTTCTGGTCGACACCCACCCTGAGCGACTACGTTCACCGACCATGAGGAAGATCGCGGCGCTCGCTGCTGTCGGGGTCGCGGGGCTGGCCGCCCGTCGGTACCTCGCGATGCGCGACGCGCTCGCCCATGTGGAGCCCGAGCTGCGCAGCCCGGTGCTGCCGTTTGTGACGGTCACCCACTCGGACAAGACACTGCCGGTCCTCCGCGCCGTATACCGGGTCAAGTCATCGCCCGGCAGTGGCGTCAATGTCGCCACGCGAAAGATCGGCGACTCTGGAATACGGGTCCTGATCACGACGCCCGACGGGCATCGGACCAAACGGCCCGCGGTGCTGTCGCCGCACGGCGGCGGCATGATCGTCGGATCTCCGCAGCTCGAGCAGATGACTCAGGGAAGGCTGGCGAGGGAGTTGGGAGCCGTCGTCGTGTCTCCGGACTACCGTCTGGCCCCTGAAAACGCTTTCCCTGCAGCCCTTGACGACTGCATGGCGACGTTGCAGTGGATGCGCCAGTACGCAGACGACTTGGGTATCGACGTCGATCGCATCGCTGTCGTCGGAAGGAGCGCGGGCGGCGGATTGGCGGCGGCCGTCGCTCAGCGCAGCCACGATGAGGGATTCACACTGCGTGCTCAGGGCCTTATGTATCCGATGCTTGATGACCGCACCGTGCTGAACGACGATGACCAGGGTCGCGGCCGGCTCGTCTGGACCTCCGAGTCCAACCGGTTCGCGTGGACGGCGTACCTCGGCCGGGAACCGCGGATGTCCGATGCGCCGGCTTACGCCGCGCCGGCGCGACGCGATGACCTGTCCGGCCTTCCGCCCGCCTGGATCGGCGTCGGCGAGTTGGACCTCTATTACGGCGAGGACGTGGAGTACGCGGAGAAACTACGCGCGTGCGGTGTGCCGAGTGAGCTGATCACTGTCCCGCGGATGTACCACGCCGCAGACGGTTACGCGCAGAAGGCGCAGTCGATGGAGACGTTCACTCAGGGTTTGGTGAACCATTTGAAGGCACACCTGTGATGCTCAGCGGTCGAGAATGCGGGTGGCATTGGCGCGGGCGGTCCAGCGTCTTTTGTCGTGGCCGACGGCCACTGGGTGGGCGAACACGGCGCTGACGTTATCGGTCGTCACCGTCGCACGCGCCGGGCGGGTCGTATGCGTAGGGCGCAAGCGCTAGTGCTGGTGTCGTCGTTTGCCACCCTCGGGGTGCTTGCGGTTGCTAGCGTCGCGAGGGTACGGGCATAGCGCCGAACCGTCGTCCTAATTCATGGGTGAGACTTGTCTGCAGTATCGCGGGGACCTTCGAGGGGGACGGTGTCCATGGTGGCGCTCGCCACCGCCGCAGTCGCTGGGTTCGCGGCATGGCGGATCGGGGGGTGGGGTGGACCGTGGGTGACCCGTGCGGTCAACGATCTCGG
>JAVROZ010000568.1:0-2726 GCA_032162485.1 Mycobacterium sp. | reverse complement strand
AGGCCACTCTGACGATGTCGCAGCCGGACGCGGTCAGCTCGGCGATCTGCTGCAGGGTCGCGTTCACGTCATGGGTTTTGGTGGTGCACATCGATTGCACCGCAATCGGATAGTCGCTGCCTACCCCCACGTCGCGGACCATCAACTGACGTGTGGTGCGGCGGGGAGCCAGCGTGGGCGCCGGGGGCTTCGGCAGGCCCAAGCCAACGGTCACTTGATTTCGCCTTCTCTCTCTATATCTCTACTGGAAGAGCCGGATGGGGTTGACCAGGTCAGCGGTGACGGTCAACAGCATGTACCCGACCACGAAAATCAGGACGATGTACGTCGCCGGCATGAGCTTGAGGTAGTTCACCGGCGCGGCCGCCACCTTGCCCCGCGCCGAGCGGAACATGTTGCGCAGTTTCTCGAACACTGCGACGGCGATGTGACCGCCGTCGAAGGGCAGCAACGGCAGCAGGTTGATGGCACCCAGGATGAGGTTCAGCTGGGCCAGGAAGAACCAGAACGCCACCCACAGCCCGTGGTCGACGGTGTCGCCCCCGATGATGCTGGCACCGACCACACTCATCGGCGTCTGCGGGTCGCGCTGGCCGCCACCGATCGCGTGGAACAGTGCGCCGACCTTGGTCGGGATGGCGACCAGAGATTTGCCCACCTCGACGGTCAACTGACCGGCGAAGGCGACCGTGCCCGGCACGGCCGTCAGCACGTTGTACTGCGTGGGCGCGTTGCGGGGCGCCCCCACCCCCATGGCACCGACCGTCGCGGGCTGGAGTTGGTTGCCCTGGCCGCCGGGGACGTAGCGTCGGGTGCTTTCGATGTTGACCTCGGTGGTGATCGTTTTGCCGTCGCGCTGCACTACGACCGGAACGGTGCCGTGCAACTTGCGCACCGCCGTGGCCATCTGTTCGAAGGTTGACACCGGGGTGTCGCCCACCTTGACGACGACGTCACCGACGCGGATTCCGGCGAGCGCCGCGGGACCCTGACCGTTGCACTTGTCCAGCTTGCCCTGGGTGCTCTCCTGGGCGACGCAGCCGGTTTCGCCGACGATGGCCTTATCGGACGGGTGCAGATTCGGCAGGCCCCAGATCAGCGCGATGGCGTACAGCAGCACCAGGCAGATGACGAAATTCATGCCCGGTCCGGCAAATAGCACCGCGACGCGCTTCCAAGTCAACTGCTTGTACATGGCGCGGTCTTCCTCATCGGGCGCGAGCTCCTCGACCGGCGTCATGCCGGCGATGTCGCAGAAGCCGCCCGCCGGAATGGCCTTGACGCCGTATTGGGTTTCACCGCGCCGGGTCGACCACAACGTGGGACCGAACCCGACGAAGTAGCGACGCACCTTCATGCCGGTGGCCCGGGCGGCCCACATATGCCCGCACTCGTGCAGCGCGACCGAGATGAGGATGGCGAGTGCGAACAGCACAATGCCGACAACGAACATCATCAGTCTGTTACGACCTTTCTCACGCCAAGCCGGAGACTCTGACCGACACCGGTGCCGAGCTTGCTGTCGCGATTGCGCGCTGCGCTCGCTCACGGGCCCAGCGCTGCGCCTCGAGTACGTCATCCACGGTAGCGGGTGTAGCGGCCCATTGGTCCGCAGCGTGCAACACGTCGGCGATGGTGGCAACGATTGACGGGAACCGGATGCGACCTTTGAGAAAGGCCTCCGCCGCTTCTTCGTTCGCCGCGTTGTACACCGCCGTCATGGCGCCGCCGACCTCTCCGGCGCGCCGAGCCAGCTCGACCGCGGGAAAAACCTCCGCGTCCAGGGGCTCAAACTCCCAGGTAGAAGCCTTGCTGAAGTCGCAGAAGGCGGCAGCACCGGGCACCCGCCGCGGCCAGCCCAACGCGAGCGAAATCGGCAGCTTCATGTCTGGCGGACTGGCCTGGGCGATAGTCGACCCGTCGATGAAGGTCACCATTGAGTGAATAATTGACTGCGGGTGCACTACGACCTCGATGCGGTCGTACGCGATACCGAACAACAGATGGGTTTCGATGAGTTCGAGCCCCTTGTTGACCAGCGACGCCGAGTTCAGCGTATTCATCGGACCCATCGACCAGGTGGGGTGCGCGCCGGCCTGTTCGGGGGTGACATGCTCGAGATCGGCGGCCGCCCAGCCCCGGAACGGTCCGCCGGAGGCGGTCAGCACCAGCTTGGCGACCTCGTCGGGGGTACCGCCGCGCAGGCACTGTGCCAGCGCTGAGTGCTCGGAGTCGACCGGGACGATCTGGCCGGGCCGCGCCGCCCGCAGCACCAAGGGTCCGCCCGCGATCAGCGATTCCTTGTTGGCCAGCGCCAGCCGGGCGCCTGATTCCAGGGCGGCCAGCGTCGGCCGCAGGCCGAGTGCCCCCACCAGCGCGTTGAGCACGACGTCGGCCTCGGTCTCCTCGACCAACCGGGTGACGGCGTCGGGCCCGCGAAAAGGGATGTCACCGGCCCGTTCGGCGGCAGCTGCGTCGGCGACGGCGATATTGGTCACGCCGGTTGCGGCCCGTTGCGCCAGCAACATGTCGAGGTTGTTGCCGCCCGCGGCAAGTCCGACGACCTCGAAGCGGTCCGGGTTGGCGGCGATGACCTCTAGTGCCTGGGTGCCGATCGAACCGGTGCTGCCCAGCACCAGCACCCGCAGCGGGCGTTCGGCCTGCCCGTCACCGGAAATCGTCACTCTCCCATTGTGGACCCATTGTGCCGCTTGGTTACGTCACCT
>JAVROZ010000567.1:0-5593 GCA_032162485.1 Mycobacterium sp. | reverse complement strand
AAAATCCCAGTTGTTGCCCCAGCCCGGGTCCCAGAAGTCACCCGGGCACCACTGCGGCAAAGGTCCTGGTTGCGCTCGGGCGTCAGTCGCGGCACCCAAACCGATCAATCCCAACCCCGCACTAAACACCAAAGTCGTTGCAGCCAAACGTAATGTGGTTTTCACAAGTCCACATCTACCCATCCAACCTGCAGACAAGCTGAAGATCGCGGCCAGTATTTCTGCCGGTTGCCTGCTAATCGGCTGTCTGGGTGGGAATCGGACGGGCGTGCGCTTCGCCCTCGTCGCCCAACTCGAGCAACCCCAAGCCAGCCATCATCGCCAGAGCCACGGCTGCCAATCTGAGGTATAGCTTCATGCGTTTTAAGTACCCACTCGGCCCGGAGTCGAACCGCTTCGGTGAGCACGTCACACCTGGCAGGTGGGGCACCAGAACACGTTGCGGCCCTCGAGGACCGCCGTCCGGATAAGGTCCCCGCACACCCGGCACGGCTCGCCGGCGCGACGGTAGACATAGGTGCGGGGCCGCTTGGGCGCGTAAGAAGGCGCGCCGTGGTCGTGCTCGGGACGGACCACGACGATCTTCCCGCGACGCAATCCGACCTTCATCAGAGCCACTAGATCGGTCCACGCGGCCGCGAACTCCGCCTCCGAAATGCGCTGACCGGGCCGGTACGGGTCGATGTTATGCCGATACAGCAGCTCGTTGCGGTAGACGTTGCCCACCCCGGCGATGATGGTCTGATCCATCAATAACGCCCCAATTGGTCTGCGCGACTTGACGATCCGCTTCCACGGCCACGTCGGTTCGGCATCGGAGCGCAGTGGGTCGGGTCCCAGCCTGGCCACCACCTCGTCGACCTGGCTGACGTCCAGCACTTCGCACACCGTCGGACCGCGTAGATCGGTGCCGTACTCGGCGCCCACTATGCGCATCCGCACCTGTCCGATCGGTTCCGGCACGGATTCCCCGTCGACCCGTTCCCACTCGGTGAAGGTTCCGTAGAGCCCGAGATGCACATGTACCACCGGACCGCCGTCGTAGTGGTGGAAAAGGTGTTTACCCCAGGCACTGGCGCGCCGCAGCACTCGGCCGTTGACCGCGGCCGCGCCATCAAAACGTCCCTGGGGGCTGGATACCGCCGCGGGTCGGCCCGCGAAGCGGCGCTGATGTAAGCGGGCCAACCGGTGCAGCGTGTGGCCTTCGGGCACAGGCTCTCAGACCCTTCAAGAATTGACGGTGGGCACCGGCGGCGCTTCGTGGGTCTTTTCGTAGTCGGCCAGTATGTCGATACGACGTTGATGGCGTGCGGCTTTCGACCACGGCGTCGACACGAAGGCGTCGACGATGGCCAGCGCCTCTGCCACGGTGTGCATGCGTCCGCCGATACCGATCAACTGCGCGTTGTTGTGTTGGCGAGCCAGCGACGCGGTCTCCACGCTCCACGCCAGCGCGCAACGGGCACCGGGCACCTTGTTGGCCGCGATCTGCTCACCGTTGCCGGAGCCACCCAGCACGATGCCCAAACTTTCCGGGTCGGCGACCGTGCGGGTTGCGGCCGCGATGCAGAACGCCGGGTAGTCGTCCTCGGCGTCGTAGGTATAGGCGCCGCAGTCGATCGGCTCGTGCCCGGTTTCCTTCAAATGCGCGGCAACCTGCTGCTTGAGCTCGAATCCGGCGTGGTCAGATCCCAGGTAGACGCGCATGTCCGACATTCTGCACCACACCCGGTGCACCAGACCCGGTGCACCAGACCCACGGGGCGCTATAGGCGCGTCAGCCGAACTCGGGAGCCTCGGTACGAGTTCGCTTGAGCTCGAAGAAGTGTGGATAACCCGCGAAAATCACCGAGGCATCCCAAAGCTTCCCGGCTTCTTCGCCGCGTGGAATCTTGGAGATCACCGGCCCGAAGAACGCCACCCCGTTGACGTGGATGGTCGGCGTGCCCACATCAGGTCCGACGGCGTCCATCCCGGCGTGGTGGCTCTTGCGCAAGGCTTCGTCGTAGGCGTCGCTCGTTGCGGCCTCGGCCAGTTCGGCGGGCAGGCCCGCGTCGGCCAGCGACAGTTTGATCACCTCGTCGAGGTCCTTATTGCCTTCGTTATGGATCCGGGTGCCCATCGCGGTGTAGAGGGGCTCCAAAACCTTCGCGCCGTGGGCCTGCTCGGCGGCAATCGCCACCCGCACCGGTCCCCACGCCCTCTGCATGTTCTCGCGGTACTGCTCGGGTAAGTCTTCGCGGTTTTCGTTGAGCACCGCGAGGCTCATGACGTGGAAGTTCACTTCGATATCGCGAACCTTTTCCACTTCGAGGATCCAGCGCGAAGTGATCCAGCACCACGGGCACAGCGGGTCGAACCAGAAATCGGCGGCAGACTTCTCGGGCATTCTGCGGTCCTCTCACAACGACGAGACAACTTGGTGACAGTCAAAGACAACCGTAGTAGCGGCGCACGTGTTCCCGCCCCCGCGAGTTGCCGGCCGGGCGGCACCGCGGGCTTTGCCGATATGTTGGAGCGCGTGGCCCTACCCAACCTCACCCGGGACCAGGCGGTCGAACGCGCCGCGCTGGTCACCGTGCACAGCTACCAGATCCACCTCGACGTCACCGACGGGTCAGGCGCTCCTGGTGAACGCACCTTCCGGTCCGTCACCACCGTGGTGTTCGACGCGCTCGCCGGCGCCGACACGGTCATCGACATCGCCGCCGACACCATCCGCAGCGCCAGCCTGAACGGCCAGGACCTCGACGTCTCCGGTTACGACGAATCGACCGGAATTCCGCTGCGCGGACTGGCGGACCGCAACGTCGTCGTGGTCGACGCCGACTGCCGCTACTCCAACACCGGTGAGGGCTAGCACCGCTTCGTCGACCCGGTGGACGACGAGACGTATCTGTACTCGCAGTTCGAAACCGCCGACGCCAAGCGCATGTTCGCTTGCTTCGACCAACCCGACCTGAAAGCAACCTTCGACGTTCAGGTAACGGCGCCCAAACACTGGAAAGTGGTGTCCAACGGCGCCACCATCTCGGTCGAGGATGGCGTGCACACCTTCGCCACCACGCCGCGGATGAGTACCTACCTGGTCGCCTTGATCGCCGGGCCCTACGCCGTCTGGAAAGACGCGTACAGCGACGAACACGGCGAGATCCCACTGGGCATTTACTGCCGAGCCTCGCTGGCGTCACACATGGACTCCGAGCGGCTGTTCACCGAGACAAAGCAGGGATTTGGCTTCTACCACAGGAACTTTGGCTTGCCCTATGCATTTGGCAAGTATGACCAACTGTTCGTCCCCGAATTCAACGCCGGCGCAATGGAAAACGCCGGTGCGGTGACGTTCCTGGAGGACTACGTCTTCCGCAGCAAAGTCACCCGGGCCTCCTACGAGCGGCGCGCCGAAACCGTGCTGCACGAGATGGCCCACATGTGGTTCGGCGACCTGGTCACCATGACTTGGTGGGATGACCTGTGGCTCAACGAATCCTTTGCCACGTTCGCCTCGGTGCTGTGCCAGGCCGAGTCGACTGAATACACCGAGGCGTGGACAACCTTTGCGACGGTGGAGAAGTCGTGGGCCTACCGCCAGGACCAGATGCCGTCGACACATCCGATCGCCGCGGACATCCCCGACCTACATGCGGTCGAGGTGAATTTCGACGGCATCACCTACGCCAAGGGCGCCTCGGTGCTCAAGCAGCTTGTCGCCTACGTGGGCCTCGATCATTTCCTGGCTGGACTGCGGGATTACTTCCAAACTCACGCATTTGGTAACGCCGGCTTCAGCGACCTGCTTTCCGCGCTGGAAAAGGCGTCCGGCCGCGACCTGTCGAATTGGGGGAAGCAATGGCTGAAAACCACCGGGCTCAATACCTTGCGCCCGGACTTCGATGTCGACGATAACGGCAAATTCACCCGTTTCGCGGTGACGCAGAGTGGCGCGGCCCCCGGCGACGGTGAGACCAGGGTGCACCGGGTGGCCGTCGGTATCTACGACGATGATCCGGACGGCTCCGGCAAGCTGGTCCGCGTCCACCGGGAAGAACTCGATGTTGACGGTTCCAGCACGGAAGTACCTGCGCTGGTTGGTGTTTCGCGTGGCAAGCTGGTCCTGGTCAACGACGACGACCTCACCTACTGCTCGCTGCGCCTTGACGCGGAGTCGCTGCGGACCGCCCTGGACCGCATCGCCGACATCGCCGAGCCGTTGCCGCGCACGCTCGCGTGGTCGGCGGCCTGGGAGATGACGCGCGAGGCCGAACTGCGCGCCCGCGACTTCGTGTCGCTGGTGTCAGGTGGCATCCAGGCCGAAACCGAAGTGACGGTGGCGCAGCGGTTGCTGGTGCAGGCACAGACGGCGGTGGGTTCCTATGCCGAGCCGGGCTGGGCGCGCGAGCACGGCTGGCCGCGGTTGGCCGACCGACTCTTGGAATTGGCGCGCGACGCCGCACCGGGTTCGGATCACCAGCTCGTCTTCTTCAACGCGCTGTGCTCATCGGTGCTGTCACGACGGCATCTGGACGTACTCACCGCGTTGCTCGACGGTGACCCCGCCGAGCAGGGGCTGGCGGGGCTGGACGTCGACACCGACCTGCGTTGGCGCGTCGTGATCGCGCTGGCCGCGGCCGGCGAGATTGATGCCGAGGGCCCGGAGTCACCGCGGATCGATGCCCAGGTGCAAAGCGACCCCACCGCGGCCGGCAAACGGCACGGTGCCCATGCGTCTGCCGCAAGACCGCAACTCAAGGTCAAGCAGGACGCTTTCACCACAGTGGTCGAGGACGACACCTTGGCCAACGCGCTCAGCCGCGCAATGATCGCGGGCATCGCCACGCCGGGGCAAGGCGAGTTGCTCAAACCATTCACCGCCCGCTACTTCGAGACGATCCCGGGCATCTGGGCGCGGCGATCCAGTGAAGTCGCGCAGTCGGTGGTGATCGGCCTGTACCCGCACTGGGACATCAGCGAGGAGGCCATCGCTGCCGCCGACACGTTCCTGCAGGCACCCGAGTCCGAGGTGCCGCCGTCGTTGCGCCGGCTCGTGCTGGAAGGACAGGCCGCGGTGAAGCGGTCGCTACGCGCGCGCAAATTCGACGGCGAAGCTTAGAACGCAGCCGCGGCTCGGGGAAACTACGCCGGCGAGATTCCCGAGCTGAGCACTCGGATCGCGCTGACCAGCCCGTCGATCAGGTGACCCTGCTCGAATGCTGACGAAGCGGCCGCAACCCCCAACGGAGCCGCTGACTCGGCGCCGCGACCACGCACCGCAGCGCCGTACACGACCTCAATGGCGCTTTGATCGGGCGACACTGCGAGCAGCACCGCATTGTTCGGGGTGGGGACCTTGGCCAGGATCTCGCGCGCCCGCGCGGCGGTGTCGGCGCCCAGGTCACCCAGGTAGACCGCGAACCGCGCCTTGGATGCCCGCGACGCGTATTTCAGCGCATCATCCACCGCGACGAGTTCCTTGATCGAAAACGGGAAATGCACCGAGAGTTCGCCGGGCTCGGTGACCCCCGAGACTCGTCCGCTGGTCGTCAGCACCCAACCGCGGGGCAGGTCGGCGGGGTCGATCGTCGCGACTTCACCA
>JAVROZ010000566.1:0-5730 GCA_032162485.1 Mycobacterium sp. | reverse complement strand
CGACATCCGGGCCTGGATCGACACCTGGAACGACAACCCACGACCCTATGTCTGGACCAAGACCGCCGACCAAATCCTCGCCAGCATCGGCAACTACTGCCAACGGATTAACGACTCAGGACACTAGGGCATGTCCGACAGTGAAGGCGGCGTCGCGTGAACAAAGCCACATCACCGCCGAGGCAATTTCTTCTGGGCGCCCCATTCGCCCGACGGGTTCCTGGTCGATGACCCGCTGGCGCCCTGCGGGGGTACCGCCGGAGAAGCGGTCCATCATCGGGGTGTCGATGATGCCGGGGCAGACGGCGTTGATGCGGATGTTCGCCTTCGCGTAGTCCAGCGCTGCGGATTTCGTCAATCCGATTACGCCGTGTTTGGCCGCTGCGTATGCCGCTTGGCCTTCAATGCCGATGATGCCGGCACCCGAAGAGGTGTTGACGATCACGCCGCCACCGTTGTGCAGCAACAGCGGGATTTCGTACTTCATGCAGAGGAAAACACCGCGAAGGTCGACGTCGATGATTCGATTCCAGTCTTCCTCGGTGATGTCAGCCGTCGGTGTGACTGGTTGCTCAACGCCGGCATTATTGAACGCGAAGTCGAGACGACCATAGGTGTCGACGACTTGATTCAGCGCCGACTCGATGTCCTCGCGCCGGGTGACGTCGCACGTCACTGCGAGGGATTGCCCGCGTCGCTGGTCGATCAGGCGTGCCGTTTCCTGGCAGCCGTTCTCCGAGATATCAGCGACCACGACAGCGGCGCCACGGGCGGCGAATGCGAGTGCGGTAGCGCGGCCAATGCCGCTGGTGGCACCGGTCACGAACGCGACCTTGCCAGCGAATTCGTCGGTGTCGATCCTCGTCACGACCAGAGCTCCTAACTTCCGCCAAACGTTCGTCGCACCCTGCTCGGGCGCCGAGGGCGTGCTGGGTCACTAAAGTGAAACACCCCCGGGGGCTTACCCCGGGGGTGTTCGTTTGAACGTGAACTAGTGCGCGTGACCGTGGTGATGGCCGTGGTCGTCGGCAGCCTCGGCCGGCTTGTCGACAACAGCCGTCTCGGTCGAGAGCACCATCCGGGCCACCGACGAGGCGTTGAGCACCGCCGAGCGAGTCACCTTGACCGGGTCGATGACGCCGTCGGCGGCCAGGTCCCCGTATGTCCGGGTGGCGGCGTTGAGCCCGTGCCCGGTAGGCAGCCCCTCGACCTTGTTGACCACGACCGCGCCATCGAGGCCGGCGTTGGTCGCGATCCAGAACAGCGGTGCGGCCAGCGCCTCGGAGAACACGTCGACGCCGAGCTTTTCGTCGCCGTTGAGCTCCTCACGCAGCGACTTGAGCACGTGGCGGGCCTGAATCAGCGCCGAGCCACCGCCGGCCACGATGCCTTCCTCGACGGCGGCCTTGGCCGCGGCTACCGCGTCCTCGACGCTTTCCTTGCGCTCCTTGAGCGCCGTCTCGGTGGCGGCACCGACCTTGATGACGGCGACGCCGCCAGCCAGCTTGGCCAGGCGTTCCTCGAGCTTCTCGCGGTCCCAGTCGGAATCGCTGTTCTCAATCTCGGCACGCAGGAGATTGACGCGGGCGGCTACGGTCTCGGGAGCGCCGCCGCCGTCGACGACGATGGTTTCGTCCTTGCTCACCACGACGCGCCGGGCCGAGCCCATCACCTCCAGACCCACCTCCCGCAGCACCAGGCCGGCGTCGGGGTTGACCACCTCGGCGCCCGTCACGGCCGCCAGGTCCTGCAGAAACGCCTTGCGCCGGTCGCCGAAGTAGGGCGACTTGACCGCGACAGCCTTCAGCGTCTTGCGGATGGAATTGACGACCAGCGTCGCCAGTGGCTCACCCTCGACGTCCTCGGCGATGATCACCAGCGGCTTGCCAGATTCGGCGACCTTCTCCAACAGCGGCAGCAGGTCGGGCAACGAGGTGATCTTGTCCTGGTGCAGCAGGATCAGTGGGTCGTCCAGCACGGCCTCTTGAGAGTCGAAGTCGGTCACGAAGTATGCCGACAGGAAACCCTTGTCGAAGCCCACGCCCTCGGTGAACTCCAGCTCGGTGTTCAGCGTCGAGGACTCCTCCACGCTGACGACGCCGTCATGGCCCACCTTGGTCATGGCCTCGCCGACCAGCTCACCGACCTGCTCGTCGCGCGAGGACACGGTCGCCACCTGTGCGATGGCTTCTTTGCCGGACACCGGGATCGCCGAGGCCAGCAGCGCCTCGGATACCGCGTCGGCGGCCTTGCTGATGCCCGATCCCAGCGCGATCGGGTTTACCCCGGCAGCCACCAGGCGCAGTCCGCCCTTGATCAGTGCCTGTGCCAGCACGGTCGCGGTGGTGGTGCCGTCGCCGGCGATGTCATTGGTCTTGGTGGCTACCGACTTCACCAGCTGGGCGCCCAGGTTCTCGAATGGGTCTTCCAGATCGATCTCGCGGGCGACCGTGACGCCGTCATTGGTGACCTGCGGGCCGCCGAACGCCTTGGCCAGCACCACATGCCGGCCGTGCGGACCCAGCGTTACGCGCACCGTGTCGGCGAGCTTGTTCACGCCCGCTTCCATGGCGCGGCGCGCGGTCTCGTCGTACGAAATAAGTTTGCTCATCAGGCTCCTTCAGCCGAGCTCATAACGCATGCCGCCCCGGAGATCGCCCGCGCCGTAACGCGGGGATCACCGGGGCGGAACACGGGTTACTTAGAAACGACAGCCAGCACGTCGCGTGCCGACAGAATCAGGTATTCCTCGCCGCCGTACTTGATCTCGGTGCCGCCGTACTTGCTGTAGATGACGGTGTCACCCTCGGCGACGTCGAGCGGGATCCGCTTTTCGCCGTCCTCGTCCCACCGGCCGGGGCCGACTGCGACGACGGTGCCCTCTTGGGGCTTCTCCTTGGCGGTGTCAGGAATGACCAGACCGGATGCGGTCGTGGTCTCGGCCTCGTTGGCCTGTACGAGAATCTTGTCCTCGAGTGGCTTGATGTTCACCTTCGCCACGATTGGAGCCCTCCACTAGTTAGATCGGGTTCGGGACGTTCGCCCCGACCGGAGTTGGCGGTCGGTCCGGGGCATGCCCCGAACCGTCCGAATTATCAGGTGATTCGGCATCCTTCCAAAACCCTCGCGCCGTCGTCGCGGGTGCCGACACAGGGGGTCTTCCGGCTGCCACCTAGCACTCTATACATGAGAGTGCTAGCACTCAAGGGCGCCCCGGTGCTTCTCGCGAGTCTGCGCCCAACGCGGTGCCATCGTTCGCGTCAGCGACACCGCTGACCTGCGCCGTTACTACCGGCAAGCCGGGGTCACTCGGCGCATTCAACGGCGACGGCGATGCCCCCGCGGCCACCAGATGCGCCGCGAACGACGCGATCATCGCACCGTTGTCGGTGCACAGCCGCGGCTTGGGGATCCGCAGGGTCAGGCCTGCGGCCGCACAGCGCTGGGTCGCCAGCTCGCGCAGCCGCGAGTTGGCAGCTACCCCCCCGGCAATCAGCAAGGTCGACACACCCAGCTCAGTGGCGGCGCGCACCGCCTTCTTGATCAAAACGTCCGCAACGGCTTCCTGGAATCCGGCGGCGACATCGGCGGGCCGGAAGTCGGAGTGACTCTCCACATACCGCGCGACGGCGGTCTTGAGTCCGGAAAAGCTGAACGCGTACGGGTCATCGCGGGGCCCGGTCATTCCGCGGGGAAACACGATGGCCTGCCGGTCTCCGGTTCGGGCTAAGTCGTCGAGAACCTTGCCGCCCGGATAGCCAAGCCCCAGCAGCCGAGCCACCTTGTCGTAGGCCTCGCCGGCGGCGTCGTCGACCGTGCTGCCCAACTCGGTCATCGACTCCCCGAGCGAACGCACATGCAGTAGATGGGTGTGTCCGCCGGACACCAGCAGCGCCACACACTCGGGCAATGGACCGTGCTCGTAGACGTCAGCTGCCAGGTGCCCACCCAGGTGGTTCACGGCGTAGAACGGCACCCCCCAAGCGGCCGAATACGCCTTGGCCGCAGCCACTCCCACCAGCAGCGCACCGGCCAGTCCGGGTCCGATGGTGGCCGCGACTACGTCGGGCTTTGCCACACCGGCCGTCGCCAGCGCCCGGCGCATCGTCGGGCCTAACGCCTCCAGGTGGGCGCGGGAAGCAATCTCGGGCACCACGCCGCCGAACCGCACATGCTCGTCGACGCTGGACGCCACCTCGTCGGCAAGTAGCGTCACGGTGCCGTCGGCGTTGAGCCGGGCGATGCCGACACCGGTCTCGTCGCAAGAGGTTTCGATCGCCAGGATGGTGGTCATGTGGCTGCCCGTCGCATGGTGTAGGCATCGGCGCCGCTGATCCGGTAGTACCGGCGCCGCAGCCCTATCTGCTCGAATCCCACGCTGCGATACAACCCGATCGCACTTTCGTTGTCGGTACGGACCTCCAGAAAGACCACTCCGCCCTCAGCGAACTCCAGCAACTCGTTGAGTAACCGGCGGCCGATGCCCCGACCTTGATAGGCGGGATCCACCCCGATGGTGTGCACCTCGTACTCGAATGGCGCAACCCTGCCCAGGCGGGAGATACCGGCATAGCCGACCAGTGTGCCGCCGCTGCGCGCGCCCACATAGTGGTTGGTCTTGCTGGCTAATTCCCGCACGAATGCGGCGGCCGGCCAGGGGTCGTCCCCATCGAACAACAGCGTCTCCAGTTCGGCGCACCTGGCGGCGTCCTCGGCGGTCAGCGCACCAACCGCGACCGGCTCGCCGGCGCGGCCCGATGGCGCCGCTCCTCCGCAACGCTGCCGCTCTGCATCGTCGCCGGCGCGGCTCATGGGCGGGCCGCCAACGGCTTGGCATCGGGCCGGCGCAGATACAGCGCCACCAGCGGCGCCGGCTCGGCCGACCAGTCGGGCACCGTCACCGCTGGGGCCGATTGCGCGCCTCCTCCTCGGGCCGTTCCGGCCCGCATCGTCACCGCGCGAACCAGGCCTGCCGATGTCGGATAAATCGGCTCGCACCGGGGTAGCTCGAACAGCGCCGCGTGCTCCGGTGAACCGGCGACCGCGCGCGCCGGACCGGGATCCACGTCGGCCGCGGCGTTAACGTGCGGGCCGTCGGTCCGCACTCCGTCGCGATAGCGCGCCCAGTAGACCTCTCGCCGACGAGCGTCGGTGACCACCAGGGTCTCGCCGGTGGTGAGCACACCGATGGCGTCCAGACTGCACACGCCGTGCACCGGGATCTCCAACGCGTGCCCGTAGGCGGCGGCGGTGGCCATGCCAGCGCGCAGACCCGTGAATGGACCGGGACCGCAACCCACCACGACGGCGTCCAGATCGGCCATCGTCAGCCCCGCATCGGCGAGCGCCTCGATCACGTTGGGCGTCAACCGCTCTGCGTGCGCCCGCGCGGAGACGGTGACCCGCTCCGCCAACGTGAACATGCCGTCGAGGCGCACCACGCCCGCTGTCACGGCCGGTGTGGCGGTGTCGAGGGCCAGGACGGTGCGTATCTCTCGGCTCATTGGCAGACCCATTCCCAGGTCGCGATCCGCACGTCGGAGTGGGTGACGCGCTCGAGTCGGACGTCGAGATGCCGCTCGGCGAGGCGTTCGACCAATCCCTCGCCCCACTCGACCACGACGACAGCGTCCTCGAGATCGGTGTCGAGGTCCAACGAGTCGAGTTCACCGAGCAGGTCCGCGCCGTGCTGGTCCAGCAGCCGGTAGACGTCGACGTGGACCATCGCGG
>JAVROZ010000565.1:0-7909 GCA_032162485.1 Mycobacterium sp. | reverse complement strand
CGCGAGCAACATGCCGAGCACTATCGCTACGAAAATGAAGTTGCGTCGCTGCGGGGTGATCAGTGTGCCGCTGGGCACGAAATCAGCGGCCGGCGCGGGTGCGTTGACCGCTGCTGGCGGGCTAGCTGGTCCTTCTCGTCCTTTCAAGGGGGCCTTCCAGTCGGCGTCCGATCCTAGCTGGCGCGCCTGTGCCCCTGGTCAGGTGGAGATCTCAGGTGGAGGTCAGCTCGGCGGGCGCGAGACGCATTGGGCGGAGTAAAGCTCCTCGCCCAGCTTGTCCATCAGCTCCAGTTGCGTCTCCAGGTAGTCGACGTGGGACTCCTCGTCAGCCACAATCCCTTCCAGCAGGATGGCGCTGGTGCTGTCCAGCTTCTCGCGGCACATGATGATGCCCGGCTTGAGCCGCTCCAAAACTTCGTACTCGATAGCCAGGTCGGCTTCGAACTGCTCGCGCAGCGTCTGGCCGATGCGCAGCGAGAAGATGCGCTGGTAGTTCGGCAGACCGTCCAGCAGCAGGATGCGGTCGGTGATCGCCTCCGCGTGCCGCATTTCGTCGAACGATTCAGCACGGGTGTGGGTTGCCAACTCGGTAAACCCCCAGTTGTCCTGCATCTTCGAGTGCAGAAAATACTGGTTGATGGCGGTGAGCTCGCTGGTCAACTGCTCGTTGAGCAGGCGCAAAACATCCGGATCACCTTGCATGATCACTCCTACGGTCCGAAGGCGGTCATCTCACCGCAGGCGGGCTGGGCTGGAGCGAGCCGTGCGGCGTGTAGCAGCACCTGGTGCGGGCGCCGGTTTAAATCTAGTGCCATTCAGAGCCATCGGGGCAGAATTTATTGCGCCGCCGGCACGTTCATTGACGCGAGATCCGGCAGCGCGACTTTGACTTAGGTTAGACTCTACTAAGCTACTTAGGTTAGACTCCACTAATATGCGGCCTGTGCATTCGGTGCCACCTCCGGCAATCCTGACCTCCCGGGTCGCCGTGCGTAACCACTCGGTTGGCGTTTGCTGATGTACGTGTGCCTGTGCGTCGGAGCCACCAACCAAACGGTTTGTGACGTCGTCGCGCGTGGTGCCTCCACCTCCAAGGAAATTGCCGCTGCTTGCGGGGCCGGCGGCGACTGCGGCCGCTGCCGTCGTACGCTGCGGGCGATCCTGGCAGCGTCCCGGATGGATCAGGCCGAACTGAGCCCGTCGATTTAACGAGGCCGGTTGCTGAAGTCCGCCAGCGCCGCGGCGTTGGCCTGCGCCCCCATTAATTCGGCGAAGTGCGCGTTTTCCCGTGCCGTCGCCGCGGCGATCTCGGGACGAAGTGGCTCGAGCATGGTGTGCTTGACCGCCATCAGGCTCGAGATTGGCCGCCCGGCCAGGATGTCGGCGTGCCGGCGAGTCTCGGTCAGCAGCTCCTCGGGTTCGCAGACCCGCCAGACCAGCCCCATCCGTAGCGCCTCTTGCGCGTCGACCCACTCCGAGGACAACAGCAGCCAGGCGGCGTTCTGCCGGCCCACCAGTTGCGGCAGCAGGTAGGACGAAGCCGCTTCCGGCGCCACGCCCAAACTGGTGAAGGGGCATTTCAGTCGGGCGGCCGAAGACATGAAAGCCAGGTCTGCATAGCCGAGGATCGTGGTGCCGATGCCCAATCCGACGCCGTTCACGGCACAGATCAGCGGCTTGGGAAAGGCGCTGAGCGCCTCGATCAGTCCACGGAAGCCGTACTTTCCTTCCTGGAACTGCGGGTCGGTGATCCGCGCCTGCATCTCGGCGAGGTCGGTACCGGCGCTGAAGCCGCGACCCGCGCCGGTCAGCAGCACGACGGCGACCTCTGGATCCTCGGCGGCATCCAACAGCGCCTGGGTGGTCGCGTCGTACAAAGCTTCATTGAAAGCGTTGAGCGCCTCAGGCCGGTTCAGCGTCAGGGTCCGTACCCGGTTCTCGTCGTCGATCAGCAGCGTCACGGGTGCAGCCTAACCACGGGGCTCAGCGGTTGCTGTAGACCCGGGTCGGCTCGACCAGCACCACCGCCCGGCGTTCCTTCGCCATCACCGCGTCGTACTCGTTCCAGTTGTCATGTGTGCCGCCCGCGGACGTGAAAACCTCGCGCAGCAGCAGCCGCAATTGGTCGGAGTCAGTCAGCCAGGCTGCCGTGTCATCTGGGCCGGCCAACTCCGCGCGTCCTTCGACCGTGGCCCATTGCCAGCCGTTGCGGAACGTGATGGCCAGTTGCGGGCGCGCCCGCAGGTTGGCGAGCTTGACCTTGCCGTATGTGGTGAAGCCCAGGACTGCCCCTCCCCCGGCCGGGTGCGCTAGCAGGCCCACGTTGACCAGGGAAGCCTGAACGGTGCCGTCGGCGCGAACCGTGGAAATCACCGCCAGGCCACTTTCGGATGCTGCCAGTGCCACCGCGTCGTCGAGTGTTGTCATGTGCGTTCCTCAATCCCGGAAGGGTGTCTTGATCACGTAGCGGCTGGTAGGCACGGTGTCGATGTTCTGATTGGCGCCGAACGCGGACGTACTGGCGACCATCCGTTCCACTCGGTGCTGCAGGTCGGCGTCGTCGGCAGCCCCGAAAAATGCCTGGAGATCCGAGACCGCCTCCGGGGGGAACAACTCTTCGACGATGGCGGCAATTCCCGGGGCGTCCGGGGTCAGGGCTCGTACCACCCAGTTCTGGGTGTATCCGAACGTGGACTGGGTCTCGATGGCCACCGGAGTGTGGTCGAGCTGCCACCTGTTGAGCCAGGTCGCCTGGTCGAGATCGGCGGGGCGGCGAAGTAATGCGATATTAGCGAAACCCGTTGTGCGCGAACCCGGTTCGGATGCCGGTGCCGCCATTGGGACCGACTCGGTGACCAGGTACGCGGCGAGCTGTTCGCATTCGGTGGCCAACTGCCGCAGCGCCACCACCACCTGCGGGCCGTAACACTGCTGGGTCCACAGGCTCACCAGTGCGGCGACCGGCGGGTCCAGCGTCGTCAGGGTCATCAGCGACTCTCGCACCGGGCTGTCACGGACATTCACCGACAACCCCGGAATGCCGAGCCTCAACAGGTCGTCGGCCACCGGACCCCGCAGCCGCGCGCACCATTCGTCATTCGGATCGGTGCGCCTGAGCACGACGATGACCTTCTCCATACGCCGAACCTAACGCCTCGGCTCCGGGCCTATTTGACGAGGCGTACCGGGTGTTCATCGCAGACGAGCTCCCCGATGATCCGGGCAAGCTGCCGGTAGGGGTCGTCGCGGCCGCTGGCTGAGCGAAACGCCAGACCGATCCGTCGCCCGGGGCGTGGTGCGGCGAATTGCGCGAGCGCGACCCCGCTGCGCGCCGTCTCGACGACCACGGCACTCTCCGGTATCAGCGTCACCCCCAATCCACCCGCGACGCATTGCACGGCGGTAGCCAACGAAGCTGCCCGCGTGTCGGCGAGGTCGGCCTGCGCTCCGGCTGTTTGGCACACGTCGAGTGCCTGATCGCGCAAACAGTGACCCTCGTCCAGCAGGAGCAACGGCATCCCGGCCAGAGCCGCAGCGGGTACCCGGCGCCTTCCTGCGAGCTGGTGTCCCGCGGGCAGCGCCAGTACGAAATCCTCGTCGTAGATCGCAATCTCGGTGACCCCGCTGGTATCGGCGGGCAACGCAATGAGGGCCGCGTCCAACGCGCCTGCGCGCAACAGCGCCAGGAGTCGCTCGGTTTGGTCCTCGATGACCTGCACGGTCATGGCCGGCAACCGGCGGGCCAACCCGGCCAAGACGGTCGGCAGCACGTAGGGCGCCACCGTCGGGATCAGTCCCAACCGGATAGGGCCCCGCAGCGGATCTGATGCCCCCACTGCCGCACTGGTGAACGCTTCGGCGGCCTCGAGCACCGCCTGGGCCAGTGGCAACAACTGACCGCCTTCCGTCGTCATACGTACTCGGCGGGTGGACCGCTCGACCAGGTGGGTGCCTAGACCGGCTTCCAGGCTGGCCAACGCTTGCGACAAGGTTGATTGACTGACGCCCAGAGTGGTTGCCGCACTGCCGAAGTGCTGCTTTTCGGCGACCGCGACAAACGCGCGCAGGCCAGCGAGTGTCGGCTGAAAACTCTTATCGGTCATACCGAACAGTCTAGTGCGATATATCACCTTTACTTCATGCCGTCCGCGCGGCAACATGGGTGCAGTACGAACTAATCTTGAATCAGTCCAGATAAGGAGTGATATGTCCCTGCTGACTATTGGCGAGCAATTTCCCGCCTATCGGTTGACCGCACTGATCGGGGGCGACCTGTCCGAGGTCGATGCGCAGCAACCCGGTGACTACTTCACCACCATCTCGAGCGACGACCACCCGGGCAAGTGGCGGGTGGTGTTCTTCTGGCCCAAGGACTTCACCTTCGTGTGCCCGACCGAGATTGCGGCCTTCGGCAAGTTGAACGACGAGTTCGAGGACCGCGACACCCAGATCCTCGGCGTCTCGATCGACAGCGAGTTCGTCCACTTCCAGTGGCGGGCTCAGCACCAGGATCTCAAGAAGTTGCCCTTCCCGATGCTGTCCGACATCAAGCGGGAACTCGCCCAGGCAACCGGAGTGCTCAATGCCGACGGCGTTGCCGACCGCGTGACATTCATCGTCGATCCCCACAACGAGATCCAATTCGTCTCCGCGACGGCGGGATCGGTGGGGCGCAACGTCGATGAGGTGCTACGGGTCCTGGACGCCCTGCAATCCGACGAGCTGTGTGCCTGCAACTGGCGCAAGGGCGACCCGACGATCGACGCCGGTGAGTTGCTCAAGGCTTCGGCTTAACAGCGGCGTGACACGGACTTGACCGGAGGAAAAATGAGTGTGGAAAATCTCAAGGCCGCGCTGCCCGAGTACGCCAAGGACCTCAAGCTCAATCTGGGTTCCATCACCCGCACGGCGGTGTTGAACGAGGAGCAGTTGTGGGGAACCCTGCTGGCCAGTGCCGCGGCGACTCGCAACGCGCAGGTGCTGGGCGAGATCGCCTCGGAAGCGGCTGACAACCTGTCCGCCGAGGCATATAACGCGGCGCTGGGAGCCGCTTCGATCATGGGTATGAACAACGTGTTCTACCGCGGGCGCGGATTTCTCGAGGGCCGCTATGACGACCTGCGACCCGGGTTGCGCATGAACATCGTCGGCAACCCCGGCGTGGATAAGGCCACTTTCGAGCTCTGGAGCTTCGCCGTATCGTCGATCAACGGATGCTCGCACTGTATGGTCGCCCACGAGCACACGTTGCGTGAATCGGGCATCGACCGGGAGGTTGTCTTGGAGGCGTTGAAGGTCGCCGCAATCGTTTCCGGTGTGGCACAGGCGATGATGACTGCCGAGACCTTGTCGGCCGTCGGCTGATCGATGTGCCGATGACCGAACCCACCTGGATCGAGCACGCGATCTGGTGGCAGGTCTATCCCCTGGGCTTCGTCGGGGCCTTCCCCTCGCAAAACGCCCCCGAACAACCGCCGGGCCCGGGGGAACATCGGCTGCGGCGGCTCGTCGACTGGTTCGATCACGCCATTGCATTGGGGGCGTCCGGCGTCGCGCTGGGGCCGATCTTCGCCTCCCGCACACACGGTTACGACACCACTGACCACTATCGCATCGACCCCCGACTCGGTGACGATGACGACTTCGACTACCTGGTCGCCGAGGCGCACCGCAGAGGTTTGCGCATCTTGCTCGACGGTGTGTTCAACCACGTCGGTGTGGACTTCCCCCGCTACCGTGAGCCCGCATCGAAGCATTGGTTCAGCGGCACGAACTTCGAGGGCCACGCCGAGCTGATCACCCTCAACCACGACAACCCCGAGGTCGCCGACTATGTCGTCAACGTCATGGCGCATTGGCTGGAACGTGGTGCCGACGGCTGGCGTCTCGATGCGGCTTATACAGTGCCGCAACAATTCTGGGCTAGCGTGCTGCCCCGGGTACGGCGACGCCATCCGGACGTGTGGTTCGTCGGCGAACTCATCCACGGCGACTACGCCGCGGTGGTGGACGCCTGCCGGTTCGACTCGGCCACCCAGTACGAGCTGTGGAAAGCGATCTGGAGCGGTCTGAACGACGGCAACTTTTTCGAGCTGGACTGGGCCCTGCAGCGGCACAACACATTCCTCGACACCTTCGTGCCCATGACGTTCGTCGGAAATCACGATGTCACTCGGATCGCCAGCCAACTCGAGCCACCCGATCACCTGGCGCACGCACTGGTGATCCTGTTTACGATCGGCGGGGTTCCCAGCGTGTATGCCGGCGACGAGTTCGGCTTCCGCGGCATCAAGGAAGAGCGCCATGGTGGCGACGATGCGGTGCGACCCGAATTCGGCTCTCCCCCTATCGAATTAGACCAGTCGGGCACTCGAGTTTGGGAGTTGCACCAGTACCTGATCGGGCTGCGTCGCCGTCACCCGTGGCTACACAAGGCCAGGACCAGGGCGTTGCGGCTGACCAACAAGCACTTCGTTTACCGAGTTCACCGCGACGATGACGCACTGCTGGTCGCGCTGAACATCGACGAGAAACCACTGCGGGTACCGCTGGCCGAATTGGGGTTTCCACACGCACAAGTGGTCGCCGGATCGACGGCACCGCCCGAACAGGTCCTCGATACCGTGGTCGTCGAAGCCCACGGCTGGCGCATCCTGCGCCCTATCTGACCGCCAGCCGCGCGACCGTCTCCGGGTCCTGCTCGCCGCCGTAATACTTGTCGAGCAGCGCGAGGAAGTCCTGGTTGTCCTCGGTCGCCCGGGCGAACAGCGTCATCGACGAGCGAAGCTTGAGGTCGTCGGGCCAGCCGAAGATCTCTCCGGCCGAACGGCCCTGCACCTGATTGACCAGGCCGACGCACTCACGCAGTCGCGGCCCGAGGAGGTGATGGTCCAGGAAGGCGCGGGCTTCGTCGAGTGCCGAGATGCCGTAATGGACGGCCGTCGGGCTGCTGCCCAGCCCGCGCAGTTGCGGAAAGACGAACCACATCCAGTGGCTACGTTTTCGACCGGCGCGCAGCTCGTCGACCACGGTGTCGTAAACGGGTGCCTGCGCGTCCACGAAGCGCTTCAGGTCGAAGGGATCGACTGTCATAACACGCACTTTATTGGGTTTCGCACACTGGTTAGATGAACTGATGGCGGTCAAGCGGCAAGTGCCCAAGGTCGCGGACCTGGCGCCGCTGCTGCAGTTCAAGAGGCCGCAGTTCAACCGCGCGAGGCGGCGCCTGGATGCGGCACTGACCATCGAGGATCTGCGGCTCATCGCCAAACGGCGGACCCCGAAGGCTGCATTCGACTACACCGACGGCGCCGCCGAGGACGAGCTGTCCATCCAGCGCGCCCGACAGGCGTTCCGCGACATCGAGTTTCACCCGACGATCCTGCGTGACGTGACCAATGTGTGTGCCGGCTGGAACGTCCTCGGCCAGCCGGTGGTCCTGCCGTTCGCAATAGCCCCGACCGGATTCACCCGATTGATGCACACCGAGGGCGAGATCGCCGGCGCACGGGCGGCGGCCGCGGCCGGTATTCCGTTCTCGCTGTCCACCCTGGGCACCAGCTCGGTCGAAGATGTGGTCAGTGCTGTCCCCCAGGGCCGCAAATGGTTTCAGCTGTACATGTGGAAGGACCGGGACCGCTCGATGGCGCTGGTGGCGCGGGCGGCCGACGCGGGATTCGACACCCTGCTGGTGACGGTTGACGTTCCCGTCGCCGGGGCGCGTCTGCGCGACGTCCGCAACGGTATGTCCATTCCGCCGGCGCTGACCCTGCGAACCGTGCTCGACGCGATACCGCACCCGCACTGGTGGTTTGACCTGTTGACCACCGAGCCGCTGGCCTTCGCCTCGCTGGATCGCTGGTCGGGCACCGTGGGCGAATACCTGAATTCGATGTTCGACCCCAGCGTC
>JAVROZ010000564.1:0-3722 GCA_032162485.1 Mycobacterium sp. | reverse complement strand
CGCGCAACCGGGCGCCCGGTGGCCACCACCGCCAGAGATCGCGTCGTGGGAATACCCATGGCGTGCATTGCCTCGCTGATGATGTACTCGCGCAGCATCGGTCCGACCGCGGCCAGGCCATCACCACCGCGGGCGAACGGAGTGCGTCCGGAACCCTTGAGGTGGATGTCGCGAAGGTGGCCCTGCCCGTTGACGAGTTCGCCGAGCAGCAGCGCGCGCCCGTCGCCCAACCGTGGGACGTAACCACCGAACTGGTGCCCGGCGTAGGCCTGGGCTACCGGGGCGGCGCCGTCGGGGACCAGGTTGCCCACCAGGAAACGTAACCCCTCGGGGCCACGCAGCCAGGCTGCATCCAATCCGAGCTCGGCGGCCAACGCATCGTTGAGCACCAGAAGCTTCGCTTCGGGTGTCACTTCCGCTTGCCAGGGGACCGCAAGCTCGGGCAACTCGTGGAAGAACCTGCTTTGCAAGGTGACAGTCATGTCGGGTGCAACGCTCACTTCATCCAGACTACGGAGAACGCACTAGCCGTCTTCGTTGGTGGCCAGACCTTCCGGCGGAGGCGTCGAATAGGCGGGGTACGCCGGTGGCGACACGATGCTGTCGTCGTTGCCATCGTCGGTAGGCGTCTGAGCGGACTGTTCCTGGTCGTCTGGCGGTTCCGGAGTGCTCATCACCGGTCTTAGCCGACCGCTTGTCGAATCAAATCGCGGGCACGATCGAGCATCGAGGCGAACGGGCCGACGGCGAAATTCAACTTCGCCGATTCCACGCCGGCATGGGGCCGGGTCGGCGCGATGGCCTCGGCCATCTTCACCGCGGTTGCCATGCGCTTGAGGTCGTCGACGTCGACTTCTTTAAGCAGCTTTGGGAATTCCTCAAGCTCTTCGTGCTCGGCATGGGCAAGCACCGCGTCACGGAGTTTGGAAAGCTCGGCGATGAACTCCTGGGAAGTAACGTCGAGGCCTTCGATCGTCGACAAGAGCTCCTTGGCTTCGTGCTCTTCGTGCAAAAGCGCATCGACGATCGCGTCGCCGTCGTCGGCTTCGCGGCGCAGGCGTGGATGAACCACCATCTCCTCGGCCGTCTCGTGCACGGCGAGCAACTGGCGCAACTCGATGAAGGGCTTTTCCCGGGCTTGCGGGTCCGAAGCATGCAGCACCTCGTCGAACATGTCTTCAATCAGGTCATGCTGCGCTTTGAGGAACGTGATGACTTCGTCGGGCGTTTGAACAATCATTTCGGGCATGTCAAATACACCTCCATACGGGGGAGTTCAAGTCCGCGGGCAGTGGGCTGTGCACCGCTCAGCCAGGCATACCCGTGCAGCGGGTGGCTAAAACGCTAGTCGGGCTGCCACCAGGCGTTTCACCTGATCCAGGTCGTATGGCGCGCGTAGACCGAGGATGACGTGGTCGGCGCCGGCTTCGACGAGGGAACGCATGAGCTCTGGTTCTGCTTCGTCGATCCACACAGTGCGTTCGATCTCGCGAGGATTCCTACCGATATCGTCGCACCACCGGTCGATGATGTCGTTCTTGGCGCGGATCGTGGCGGCGTCTCCGTACCCGTTCCACATGTCCGCGTGCTGGGCCACCAGGCGAAGCGTGCGCCGCTCGCCGTTACCCCCGATCAGGATGGGCAGTCGGCCGATTGGTCCTGGCTGCAGCAGGCCGAGGCGCCGGCGGATGCGTGGTAGCGCGTCGGCCAGCGCGTCCAGTCGCTGGGCGGGTGTTCGGATCGGGTAGCCGTACTCGATCTCGTCTTTGTCCATCCATCCCGACCCGATGCCCAGTACGGCTCGTCCGCCGGACAGGTGATCGAGGGTGCGCGCCATGTCGGCCAACAGATCTGGATTGCGATAGCCACCGCCGGTGACCAGCATGCCGACCTGTGAAACCTTGGACGTGGTCACTGCCATCGCCGCAAGGATCTGCCAGCCTTCAAAGTGCGATTCGTCGGCGGAGCCATAAAGCGGCGGAAAGAAGTGGTCCCAGGTCCACAGGCTGTCGACACCGAGTTCATCGACGCCCTCCCAGCCCGCCCGCAGCGCGGCCATGGTCGCGTTTTGCGGATGTATCTGCACGCCGATTTTCACCACAGACGTCAGTATGGCCGACCTGGCAAGCGAGCCTCGTCAGACACCACGCATTAAAATGTCCGCTCTCAACGGTTTCCCGCTATTGCTCCGCACACTATCAATCGCACGTGCTAGCGCTCCACGACACAGATCTGGTTTGATGTGATTAGATCAAGCGGTATACATGTAGTGTCGATCTGTAGGGTTGGGCGGCAAGGATGTCGATGACCGGGTTCCTTAATCTTGTCGATATCTACCGAAACTGCGCGGTGTTTCCTCGCACCGGGCCGGTCGCAGCCAATGGTTGCGGCATCCACACATGAACGGCTCGCTTGCCGGTATACGTGTCGTCGAAATTGGCTCGGAAATCGCCGGCCCATATTGCACCAAGCTGTTTGTAGACGTCGGCGCCGACGTATGCAAGATTGAGCCGCCGGCCGGCGACTCACTCCGTAACTGGGGACCGTTTGCCCAACGTGAGCGCGACGCACACCGGAGCGGACTCTTCGAGTATCTCAACGCCGGAAAGCGCGGCGCCACACTGGACTTGGCCGACAAAAACGACAGCGTGGTAGCTCGCCGGCTGATCGCCGACGCGCACCTGTTGGTAGAGAATCTCGGGCCCGGCACGCTCGAAGGTTGGGGGTTGGATAGGTCCAGTCTGCAGCGGATCAATCCGGGCCTGGTGATCGTCCGCATCTCCGGTTTTGGTCAGGACGGGCCATGGCGTGATCGCCCGACCACTTCGTTGACCATGCAGGCGGCGGCTGGCTGGGTGTCGTCGCGGCAGCCTGACCGACCTCCGGTGCAGGCCGGTGCCCGAATATCAGAATTTGTTCCCGGTGCCTATGCCGCCCTCGCGGGCCTGACTGCGTTAAGCATGGCGGCCGGGAACGGCGGGCAGATCATCGAAGTCGATGTCTCGCAATTCGAGTGCCTCATTTCAACGCTGCCCTATCCGATGATGATGGCCGAGCGACTCAAACTCTTGCGGCTACCGACCAACACGCGTGCGGCGCCGATGCTGGGAATCGTTCGGGCCCGCGATGGTTGGATCGGCATCAATTGCCTGACCGGCCAGCACTGGTTGGACGTATGCGCCATGCTGGGCCTTCCGGAGTTCGGAGAACATCAGCTGGCGATCATGCAGGGCGGCCCGCAGCGAGATGAGTTCTTCGCCAAGGCCCAGCTGTGGCTGGACGAGCGCACCGTGACCGACATCGTCGAGGTGAGCCAGGCGATGCGGATCCCTGCGGCACCGGTATCTGATGGCGCCTCGATCTTGAGTTGTCCGCAGTACGCCGAGAGGGGGTTTTTCGTCGAAGCAGCCACCGAGGGTAGGTCATTCAAGCGTCCGGGACCGCCTTTTCGCTTCTCGAAGACACCGGTGGCTCCGGTTGCGCCCGCCCCGCTGCTCGGCGAGAAAGCGTCGCTCAACGCGGGGTCTGGTCGGCCAGATTCCGGCGACGCGCCGCCCACTGACCCCTGCGCCCCCTTCCGGGAACTGAAAATCCTTGATCTGAGCACCTTTTGGGCGGGTGCTTACCTGAGTTGCTATATGGGTGCGCTGGGTGCAGACGTCATCACGGTCGAGTCCATCCAGCGACCCGATGGGCACCGCTTCTCAGGCGCAATGTCACGT
>JAVROZ010000563.1:0-4290 GCA_032162485.1 Mycobacterium sp. | reverse complement strand
GTGGTCACGCCTACGCGCAGGATGTGGACAATGTTCGGGTGCCCGGATAGCCCGCCCATCGCGTAGCCCTCACGCAGAAAACGTTCCCTGCTTCCCTCGTCGAGATGGGATGGCAGCATCTTGACTGCGACGCTTCGCCCCAGGGCCGTCTCATAGCAGCGGTAGATCACCCCGGCGCCACCGCGTCCGACTTCCCGCGCTTCCTGGAAACCGGCTTCGGACAACTCGACGATGATCGCGTCTGGCGCCGCGCCGCCCTCCGCCGGAGGTTCTTGAGGCATATTTTCCGCGCTTCCTGTCCGCGCCGTTGGATGATTCGCGAGGTCAACAGTAGCGAATCTCCCGTTGGATAGGTGGCGTTCCGGCGACTGGCGTTTCCGCGGGTAGTGTGGGCGCGTCGTCATTGGGGCAGCGAGCGGGCGGCCTCGATGGCACCTGCACCGGCTCGACGACGCTCGGTCCAGAATGGCTGTTATGGCACTGGACCTGACCGCGTATTTCGAACGCGTCGAGTATGGCGGCACCACCGAGCCCACTCTCGATGTCCTGCAGGACCTGGTGACCGCGCACACCCGGAAGATCCCGTTCGAAAACCTGGACCCGTTCACGGGAGTGCCGGTCGATGACCTGAGCCCGGCGGCCCTCTCCGACAAGCTCGTTCGGCGTCGCCGCGGCGGCTACTGCTATGAACAGAACGGTTTAATGGGTTATGTGCTGGCCGAACTCGGATATCGGGTGCGCCGACTGGCCGGCCGCGTTGTCTGGATGGCGCCACCGAACGCACCGCTACCGGCTCAGACCCACACCGTGCTTGCCGTGACGTTCCCGGGCTGCTCCAGGCCGTATCTGGTCGATGTGGGTTTCGGCGGCCAGACGCCGACCTCGCCCTTGCGTTTGGAAACCGGAAGCGTGCAGCAGACGACGCACGAGCCCTACCGTCTCGAGGACCGCGGCGACGGGTTGGTGCTGCAAGCACAGGTCCGTGACAATTGGCAGGCGCTGTACGAATTCACCAACCGAACCCAGCCGCAGATCGATCTGACGGTGGGGAGCTGGTACGTCTCGACTCACCCCGCATCGCATTTCGTCACCGGCCTGACCGTGGCGATGGTTACCGATGACGGCCGGGTGAACCTGTCTGGCCGAAACCTCACCATCCACCGCGCCAGTGGGAGCGAGAAAATCGTGCTCGACGACGCCGCGGCGGTTGTGGACTCGCTGGGCGGGCGGTTCGGCATCAACGTGGCAGACATCGGTGACCATGGCGCGCTCCAGGCGCGCATCGACGCGTCACTGGCTCGGCAGCCAGGCACCGATCCGGCGTAGCGCCTCTTCGATATCGAAGGTGGGTCCGGCGAATGACAGTCGGACGTAGGAGCTGCCGAGAGCCGGGTCGAAGTCGATGCCGGGTGCGATCGCAACGCCGGTGTCTGCCAGCAACTTTGAGCAGAACGCCATCGAATCGGTGGTGAAGTCGGATACGTCGGCGTAGACGTAGAACGCGCCGTCGGTGGGTGCCAACCGGTCGATGCCGACACGGCTCAGGCCAGTGAGCAATAGCGACCGGTTCAAGGAGTAGTGCTGCAGGTTCGCCTCGGCCTCGGCGATTGCCTCGGCGGTGAACGCCGACACGGCCGCGACCTGTGACAGCACCGGCGGGCAGATGGTGAAGTTGCCGGTAAGGCGGTCCACCGCGCGGCGCAACTCGGTGGGCACCACCAACCAGCCCAGCCGCCAGCCCGTCATCGCGAAGTACTTCGAGAAGCTGTTGACGATGATGGCATTGCGAGACGTCTGCCACGCGCAACTGGTCGGTGGCGCCCCTTCGTAGACCAGGCCGTGGTAAACCTCGTCGCTGATGAACTGGACCCCGGTGGCGTCGCACCAGGAAGCGATCGCCGCCAGTTCCTCGGGCGGTATTACCGTTCCGGTGGGATTGGCCGGGCTGGCAACGATGACGCCCTGCACCGGCGGGTCGATTTCGGCGAGCAGCTGCGCGGTGGGCTGGAACCGGGTCTGTGGCCCGCAGGGAATTTCGACAACCTCACAACCCAATGCAGACAGAATGTTTCGATAGCACGGGTAGCCGGGGCTGGCCATCGCCACCCGGTCGCCTACGTCGAAGCACGCCAGAAACGCCAGCAGAAAACCGCCCGACGAGCCCGTGGTGACTATCACGGCGTCCGGCTCGACACTAATACCATGTTGGCGTTGGTAATCCGCTGCGATCGCAGCACGCAACTCTGGAATGCCCAGTGCCACGGTGTAACCCAATTGGTTGAGATGCAAGGCGGACGCGGCGGCGGCGCGCACCGGTTCCGGGGCGCCCGCGCTGGGCTGTCCGGCAGACAGATTCACCAGGTCGCCGTGACTACGCTGACGTTCCGCGGCCGCCAGCCAGACATCCATCACATAAAACGGCGGGATACCGGCGCGCAGCGCGACACGATTTTTCACGATTGCTGGAGAACCTCGGATTCCAGTCGGCGCAGCAGGTCTCGCGGCGGGTCGAGTAATTGGGCACTGCCGTGAGCGCGTTTGAAATACAGATGCATGTCGTGTTCCCAGGTGATCGCGATGCCACCGTGTAGTTGGATGCCTTCGGCCGCAACGGTGTTCAACGCCTCAGTGGCGGCCAGGCGTGCGGTGGCGGCATTGACGGGGGTGGGCTCGTCGCACGCGTCGTTGACTACGGCCCGAGCCGCGGCGACTGCGACGTACAAGTCCGCCATCCGATGCTTGAGCGCCTGAAAGCTGCCGATCGGGCGGCCGAATTGCACTCGGCTCTTGGTGTATTCGACGGTCAGTTCAAGGCAGCGTTCGGCGGCGCCGATCTGCTCGGCGGCCAACAGAATCGCCGCGATGTCGGCAAGTCCCGGGTCGGTTGCCAGATCGGCAGTCTGCTGCGGCTGTATCCGAGCCAGCCTGCGGGTCGGATCCATGGCGGTGATGGGCTCAGCAGTGAATTGGGTCCACCTGCTGAGTTGGCCATCGGTGCTGGCGACGACGACGTCGGCGACGTCACCGTTGACCACGTAGTCCGGGTGCAACACCAGCGCGCCAATGGAAGCGCCCTCGGCGAGGGCCTCCAGCGTCGCGGCGTCGGGTTCGGCGGCGGCCAGTAGGGCGAGTTCGGCGAGGATGGTGCCGAGCAGGGGAGAGGGCACCAGAGCCCTGCCGAGTTCCTGCAAAACCGTTGCCGCGTCGGCAAGTTCGCCACCGGCTCCGCCCAACTCCTCGGGGACCACCAGCGCGGCCGCACCGACCTGTTCGCACAGTAGTTGCCACAGTGACTCGTCGTAGCCGCTTTCGGACTCGATCGCAGCACGCACCGCTGCCGGACCCGCATGCTTTGCCACCAGGGCGGCGACGGTTTCCCGCAGCATCTCCCGTTCTTCGGTCATCTACGCCGTTCCTCCTCATCGCTTCGCTCTGCATCGTCACCGGCGTCGGATGTAGTCACAGCGCCTCCAGCACTCGTCGCCGATGGACCTTCGGTGTACCCCACGCCGAGCGCAGGGCCTGCACCCGCAGCAACAACAGCGATAGGTCGTGCTCCTGAGTGAAGCCGATCGCCCCATGGGTCTGTAATGCCGTGCGCGCCGCCAGCAGACCCGCTTCGCCCGCTGCCACTTTCGCCGCGCTCACATCGCGCGGTTGCAACGTCAATGCCGCACCGTAGACCAGGGGGCGGGCCAACTCGACCGCGATATGAACGTCGGCGAGCTTGTGCTTGATCGCCTGGTACGAGCCGATCACCCGACCGAACTGCGACCGTTGCTTGGCGTACTCGACACTGCCGGTCAGCAGGGCCTCGGCCGCGCCCACCAGTTGTGCCGCGGTGGCCAGCGACCCGAACGCGGCAGCGCGGGCGACGTCGGCCTGCCAAGGGTCACCCGTTGTCGTTACGTCGTAGAGGCGACGGCTGGGATCGACTGACTCGTGGCGGTCACCGGCCTGCCCCTCGGTGACGCCGTGATCGCCGGCCAGCAGCACCAGTCCGGCGGTGTCGGCGTCGACGGCGCGGGGAACGTCGGGCGGCAGGGCGACGGTGGCGATCAACTCACCAGCAGCCAGGCCGGCGCTTCGGTCGTCGTCCGCAAGCAGAATCGGTGCGACAGCAATGGATTCGGTGACCGGTCCCGGCACGCACCAGCGTCCGAGGCGCTCGCACGCAACCACCAGGTCGACCGGTGATGCGTCGAGTCCGTCGAACTTCTCCGACACGATCAGTGCGGTGACGCCGAGGTTGGCCAGTTGCTCCCACACCTTGCGGCCGGGTGCGACGTC
>JAVROZ010000562.1:0-9437 GCA_032162485.1 Mycobacterium sp. | reverse complement strand
GGCGACATGGGTACCTGGGAGACGTTGCGCGCCTTCGAGCGGGCCGTGAGCCAACTCAGCGAAATACGTGGTGAGCCGATGCGATTGGCCGCGGACCTGCACCCGGGGTATCACACCCGCAGCTGGGCGGAACGCCGCGCCGGCGAGCTGCCGCTGGACCTGGTACAGCACCACCACGCGCACGTGGTGTCGCTGCTCGCCGAGCACGGGCGCATCGGTGAACCCATCGTCGGAGTCGCCTTCGACGGCACCGGTTACGGCTGCGATGCGACGATCTGGGGCGGGGAGATTCTCGTGCTCGGCTGTCACAGCAACCGATTCGAGCGGACCGGACACTTGTTGCCGGTGCCACTGCCGGGCGGCGACGCCGCCGTGCGCAACCCGTGGCGGATGGCGCTGTCGCAGCTGTGGGTGGCCGGTGTCGAGTGGACCCCGGATCTGGCACCGGTCGCCGCGGCGACGCCAGAGGAGTTGCGCCTCACCCGTTCCCAGCTGCGGAGCGGCACTGGGTGTGTGCCGTGTTCAAGTATGGGACGACTGTTCGACGCGGTCGCCTCCTTGCTGGGGGTGCGGCACCGGATCGACTACGAAGGCCAGGCCGCCATCGAGCTCGAGGCGCTGGCCGAAACAGCACCGTTCCCCGAACCGCTGCACCTCCCGGTGCGTTCCGACGGAGTGATCGACCCGGCTCCCATGGTGGCAGCGATGGTGTCGGCCCTGCTCGACGGAGCACAACCGGCGACGCTGGCCGCGGGATTCCACCGCGCCGTAGCGGTCGCCACCGCTGACGTGGTCGGTCAGGTGGCCGGCACGGTGCGGTTGGCCGGCCTCACCGGAGGTGTGTTCCAGAACGTGCTGCTGCTGCGTGAGTGCCGTAATCTGTTGGAAAAGAGAGGTTTTGAGGTGCTGACTCACCACACGGTGCCACCTAATGACGGCGGACTGGCGTTGGGCCAGGCTGCGATCTCGATGCTGAACGCGGCGGAGGTGGCGGACCGATGACAACCCCAACCACCGCTGGCGTCGCGATAGATCAGGGACTCAGCGCCGAGCAGGCCGCGGACCTGGCCGCCACCGCATTCACGTTGGCCAAGCGGTTCGCCGCCGGCGCCACCATGTGGTCCATCGCGCCGTCGTTTGAACCGCATGCCCTGCACATTGCGGTCGAGTTCGTACATCCGGTCATCATGGGCAAGCGGGCACTGCCGGCAGTGGCGCTGACCGGACCCGACCTGGTCGACCTGGTCCGGGTGTCGGTTCGGCCCGGCGACATCGTGGTCGCAGTGTCCGGTGCGGACCACCCGGACGTGCGATCGGTGATGCGCCGCAGTCCGGCCTGGGGGGCCACCACAGTCTGGATCGGCAGCGGCGAAAGACCGTTGGCAGGGGCGGCCGATCACGTGCTCTGGCTCGAGGACCCCGATCCGCGGGTGCCAGCAACGGGGCGCTTCGTGCTGTTCTATCACCTGTTGTGGGAGCTGACCCACGTGTGTTTCGAGCACTCCGGATTGCTCGTAGGCGAATGCACCGAGGAGGTTTGCGTCACCTGCAGCGATGAGGGCCGATTGGGCGAGGTGGTGACCGCCTCAGCAGACGGACTGGCCCCCGTGCGCACCGCACGCGGCGTCGAGGACGTGGTGACCACCCTTATCGATCCGGTCGCCGCCGGCGAGTTGGTGCTGGTGCACGCCGGCACCGCGATAAGCCGCCTGGATGAGGAGGGCTATCCGTGAGTCAGGACGAACCCACCAATTTCCTGTATCCGTTCTTAGACGTTGCGGACGCACCGAACACCGAATCCCTGCTCGCCGACCTGGCCGCGTCGGCGCAGGCAAAAGCCGCCGAGAGCGTGGCGTTGCGGCGCAGCACGCTGGAAGCGAATGCCGAACCGCTGCACCGGGCCGCGACCGAGATGGCCCGCCGATTCGCCGCGGGCGGCCGGATGTTCACCTTCGGAAACGGCGGTAGCTGCACCGATTCCACCACCCTGGCCGGCCTGTTCGCCCGGTCGCCGATCGGCGAGCCTGGAAAGTCCCTGCCCGCCTGGTCGTTGGCCGCCGATCAGGCGATCCTCACCGCGCTGGGCAACGACGTCGGGTTCGACCTGATTTTCGCCCGCCAACTGATCGCCCGCGCCAAGGCCGGCGACATCGCGATCGCGATGTCGACCAGCGGCAATTCGCCCAACCTGCTTGCCGCGCTAGCTGAGGCGCGACAGCGCGGCCTCTACACCGTCGGTTTCGCAGGATACGACGGCGGCGCATTCGCAGACAACCCAAATGTGGACGCCTGCTTCATGGTTCGGTCACAGAGCGTGCACCGGATTCAGGAAGCGCAGGCTCTGCTGGGTTATCAGCTGTGGTTGGCAGTCCAAGAACAGCGCGACCAAAATCTGGGGGCCGCATGAGCCAGTCAGCCGGTGAATACCTTTCGTCGGGGCCACGCTTCGCCGAAGGCAAGGTCATCGAGCGCATCGAGTCGTTCCGCAGGCGCCGTCCGCGGCTACTCGACGACCACGTCACCTTGGCGCACGGGGCGGGCGGAAAGGCCTCGGCGGCACTGGTGGACGCGGTCTTCATGGAGGCGTTCCGCAACCCGATGCTGGAGTCACTCGGTGACGGCGCAGTGCTCACTCTGCCCAGCGGCGAGCGGATCGCCATGTCGACCGATTCGTTCGTTGTGCAGCCCAGGCGTTTTCCCGGCGGTTCCATCGGGGAACTCGCGGTGCACGGCACCTGTAACGACCTGGCAATGGCCGGCGCCGTGCCGTCCTGGATCTCGGCGGCGTTCGTACTGGAAGAGGGCTTTCCGATCGCCGAATTGAAGGAGATCGTTGCCGATATGGCGGCCGCGGCCGTCAAGGCCGGCGTGCAGATCGTCACCGGCGACACCAAAGTGGTGCCGCGAGGTGCGGCCGACGGACTGTTCATCACGACCACCGGAACCGGCGTCATCCCGGCCGAACGCCGGTTGTCGGCGGATTCGGTACGCACTGGCGACCGAATTCTGCTGTCCGGTTCGATGGGCGATCACGGGATGGCCGTCATGCTCGCCCGTGGCGATCTGGCCATCGAGGCTGACATCCACTCGGATACCGCGTCAGTCAGCCCGCTGGTGGAACTGCTCATGACGGCCGCGCCGTCCACTCGTTGGCTGCGAGACGCCACTCGGGGCGGTGTCGGCACCGTCTGCAATGAGCTGGCTCAGGCCTGTGAACTCGGGGTGCTGCTGATCGAGGATCGTCTTCCGGTGCGGCCCATGGTCAATGGCGCCTGCGAGCTGCTGGGAATCGATCCCCTCTACGTAGCAAACGAAGGAAAATTTGTCGCCGTCGTCGCACCGGAGGAGGCCGAGGCGGGGCTCGCCGCACTGCGGTCACATCCACTGGGCGCCGACGCGGCCGAAGTGGGGGAAATCGTGACCGAACCGGCGGAAAGCGTGGTGCTGCGCACCGCGTTTGGGGGCACCCGGATCGTCGACATGCTGGTCGGCGACCCGCTGCCGCGGATCTGCTGAGGTAGGAAGGGAGATCGCATGTGCCTTGGGATTCCAGGCCGAATCGTTGAAATCACCGATCCGGCAAACTATTTGGCGAAGGTCGACGTCAGTGGTGTGCAACGCACCATCAGCGTGCGACTGCTGGAGGACGAGATGCCCGAGCCCGACGACTGGGTGCTGGTGCACGTCGGCTTCGCGATGGCCAAGATCGACGAGACCGAGGCGTTGCTAACCCTGGCCGCCATCAAGAAACTCGGCGACGCCTACACCACCGAAATCGAAGCCTTCGACTCGTCGGCGATCGTCTAAGGAGCCATGATGAAATTCGTTGACGAATTCCGGGACCCGGCGGCAGCCCGCAGACTGTTGGTCGCGATCGAAGCCCTGGCGGGAACAGACCAAGAACACTTCAAGTTCATGGAGGTATGCGGCGGCCACACGCACACCATCTACCGGCACGGCATCGAACACCTGCTGCCCGACAACGTCGAACTGGTCCACGGTCCGGGTTGTCCGGTGTGTGTGATTCCGATGGGACGCATCGACGATGCGATGTGGCTGGCCGGCCAACCCGACGTGATTTTCACCTGCTTCGGCGACATGATGCGCGTCCCCGGCTCGCACGGCAGCCTGTTGGACGCGAAGGCTCGTGGTGCCGATGTTCGGTTCGTCTATTCGCCACTGGACGCCCTGAAGATCGCGGTCGACAACCCCGGCAAACAGGTGGTGTTCTTCGCCATCGGCTTCGAAACCACCGCCCCCTCAACGGCAGTGACGTTGGTGCGAGCACGCGATCTCAGCTTGCCCAACTTCAGCGTGTTCTGCAATCACGTCACGATCGTGCCGCCGATCAAGGCGATCCTGGAGTCACCGGATCTGCGGCTCTCGGGTTTCATCGGCCCTGGCCACGTGTCGACTGTGGTAGGCAACAGGCCGTACCGATTTGTGCCCGAGGTGTACCGGAAGCCGTTGGTAGTAGCCGGGTTCGAACCACTGGATATCCTGGCGTCGGTCACCATGTTGCTGCGCCAGATCCGCGAGGGCCGTTGCGAAGTGGAGAATCAGTACCGGCGAGTCGTGCCCGAGGACGGCAACCCCGCCGCACTGGCCTTGATGGGCAAGGTGTTCGCGTTGCGTCCGTTCTTCGAATGGCGTGGGCTGGGATTTATCTCGCAAAGTGCGCTGCGGCTGCACGACGACTTCGCCGAGTTCGACGCCGAACTGCGGTACGCGATGCCGGGCGTTCGGGTGGCCGATCCGAAGGCATGTCAATGCGGTGAGGTTCTCAAGGGTGTGCTCAAGCCCTGGGAATGCAAGGTTTTCGGCACGGCATGCACCCCGGAGACACCAATCGGCACGTGCATGGTGTCGCCAGAGGGCGCTTGCGCGGCCTACTACAACTTCGGTCGCATGCATCGCGACGCGGCCAAGTTAGTGGGGCAAGCCGGACGGGCATGACGCGTGTCGTTCGCTGACTCGCCGGAGGTTCGGGGCGCCGAGATGTTCTCCCGCTACGCCTACGCCCCTAATGCCCTGGGCTATTGCGGTCCGCCCCTGGGAGCCACCCTGCAGGACGGCTCGGTCGCCGAAGTGCGCACCGCGGCGCAGAAGTTCTCCGGAGCGTGGCCATACCTGCGCGTGTTGTCGAGATTGAGCGGCATCGCCGATCCGTTGGACTACCGATTGGTCGAGTCGTATTGGCTCGGCGGGGGTGTCGGCGCGCAACTCGAGTCGAACGCGTTCTATGACGAGTTGCTGGCGATCATCGGGCCGCAGGCGGGCCGTTACTGGTCCCATCTCACAACAGATTTGGCGGCCGAGGCGGCCGGCAACCACTGCTTCCACGTATTCGGTGTGTACCCGTGGACGCGGTTTCTGGGCCGCGGCGAGAACGCGGCCGAGCATGCCTTACATGTGCTGGACAACTGCCGGATTACCTGGGGCACGGTGATTTCGCGAACAAGTGCCGCCGTTGAGGTGTCGTGTCAGGGCTTGGTCTGGGATGGCCGGGCGCTGGCATTGTCCGAACCCTCGCCCCGGGTGCTGGGTGTGTGGGCCGACGGGTACTGCGCGGTACCCGACGTGACCGTCGGTGATGACGTCGCGGTGCATTGGGGTCGGCTGTGCGGCCGGTTGCAGCCCGACCAGCTCCGGTCTCTCGCCGACAGCACGCGCCGCCAGTTGCGAGTGACCAATGCGCGGCTGCCGCGGGGCTGAGTTCGTGCCAGACTGACCCGGTGCCGGGTTCCATCTGTGAGGTGCTGCCCAGCGCGGCGGCAGTGCTGGGGGTTGCGGGCGCGGTTGACACCCTTGGTCTGGCCGATTCGTTGAGTGACGTCGATCGAGTCGCGGTGGTGCTTATCGACGGGTTGGGCTGGCACCTGCTACCGGACTTGGTTGGCGACGCCCCGCTGCTCGCCTCCGTGCTGAGCGGCGCAATGGGACGGTTGCGCCAACTCGTTTGCACCTTCCCGTCAACCACACCTACCAGCCTGGTGTCCCTGGGCACCGGCGCCCAGCCCGGTCAGCACGGAATCCTGGGCTTCACGCTCAACATCCCGGGCACCAACCGCGTGCTCAACCACATCCGGTGGCGCGACGAACCGCCAGCCGACCACTGGCAACCGCTGCCAACCTGGTTCGATCGGCTGTCGCGCGCCGGGGTCAGCGCGCGCGCCCTGCTGCCGGAGTGGTTCATCGGCAGCGGCCTGACCGAAGCGGCCTATCACGGCGCGCGCTTCGTCCCCACGCACGCCGACGACGACTACGGCCAGCGGATGGCAGACGAGCTGCGCGCGGCACCCGGACTCGTTTACGGCTACACCGCCGACCTGGACACCGCCACACATTTATTCGGCGTCGGGTCGCCCCAATGGCACGAGGCGGCCGTCCGCATCGATGCCTGGTTGACCAGGCTGGTCGAGTCCCTTCCTACCAATGCCGCACTACTGGTGACCGCCGACCACGGCGGTCTCAACGTCCCGCCCGACGCGCGCATCGACATGGACACCGACCCGCGGCTGGCGGCGGGTATTCGGGTGGTCGCGGGCGAACCGCGGGTGCGCTACCTGCACACCGAGCCGGGAGCCACCCCCGATGTCGTGGCGGCCTGGACCGAGCTCCTGGCCGGCCGCGCGGACGTCCGCACCCGTGACCAGGCCGTCGCGTCGGGGATCTTTGGGCCGGTCGATCCGCGGCATCTAGCCAGGATCGGCGATGTCGTGGTCATCTGTAGCGGCACCTCGGCGGTACTGGCGACCAGCCACGAACCGCCGGAATCGGCACGGCTGGTCGGCTTTCACGGTGCCGCAACCGAGGTCGAAATGGTTATCCCGCTAATCGAATTCCGCTAAGCCGAACTGTGCGAGGCTCCGCGCGTCTAAAACGGGGTCACGTAGGCCGAGCTGATACCGCCGTCAACCAGGAACGTCGACGCGGTGATGAAAGACGCATCGTCACTGGCCAGAAAGGCTACCGCAGCGGCGATTTCGTCGGGATCGGCAAATCGGCCCACCGGCACGTGTACTAACCGGCGAGCGGCCCGTTCCGGGTCCTTGGCGAAAAGCTCTTGCAGCAGCGGTGTATTGACCGGCCCCGGGCACAGAGCATTGACGCGGATCCCTTTACGGGCGAACTGCACCCCGAGTTCCCGCGACATCGCCAGCACCCCGCCCTTGGACGCGGTGTAGGAGATCTGCGAGGTGGCCGAGCCCAGCACCGCGACAAAGGAAGCCGTGTTGATGATCGAGCCCTTGCCGGCGGTCACCATGTGCCGCAATGCCGCCCGGCAGCACAGATACACCGATTTCAGGTTGACGTCTTGAACGTGTTGCCACGCCGGCAGTTCGGTGTTCTCGATCAGGTCGTCCTCCGGCGGCGAGATGCCGGCATTGTTGAAGGCGATGTCGATCGACCCGCAGGCGTGTGCCGCGGCGTCGAAAAGCTTGTTCACTGAGTCCTCGTCGGAAACATCCACTGGGACATACAAACCGGAGAGTTGTTCGGCGGCCGCGCCGCCGGCTTCTCCATCGATGTCGCCGATGACGATCCTCGCGCCCTCGGCATGCATGCGGCGTGCGGCGGCCAGGCCGATACCGCTGCCACCACCGGTGATGACCGCCACCCGGCCCGCCAGCCGTCGAGTCAGATCGACCGCAACCATCAAGCCTCCTCTTTGAAAGCAATGAAGACGTTCTTGGTCTCGGTGAAATGCAGCGGCGCGTCCGGCCCCAGCTCACGACCCAGACCGGACTGCTTGAACCCGCCGAACGGGGTATTGAAGCGCACCGAGGAGTGTGAATTCACCGACAAGTTACCGGATTCCAGCGCCCGGGATACCCGCAGCGCGCGGGACAGGTCGTCGGTCCAGATCGACCCGGACAACCCGTATTCGGTGTCGTTGGCCAGCGCGATGGCGTCGCCCTCGTCCTCGAACGGCAGTACCGTGACCACCGGTCCGAAGATCTCTTCGGTGACGCTGCGATCGTTACGTTCCGGGGTGAGGACCGTTGGCGGGAACCAGAACCCAGGGCCGCTCGGTGCCGTCCCGCGAAAGGCGACGGGGGCTCCCTCGGGCACATAGGAGGCCACCTTCTCCCGGTGTACGCTCGACACCAGCGGACCCATCTCGGTGTCCCTCGACCCGGGATCCCCCACGACCACGTTCTTGACAGCCGGCTCGAGCAGCTCCATGAACCGGTCGTAAACACTGCGCTGCACCAGGATTCGACTGCGGGCGCAGCAGTCCTGCCCGGCGTTGTCGAACACCCCGCCCGGCGCGGCCGCGGCGGCGCGCTCGAGATCGGAGTCGGCGAAGACGATGTTGGCGCTCTTGCCGCCCAGTTCCAGCGTCACCCGTTTGACCTGAGCCGCCGCGCCGGCCATCACGCGCTTGCCGACTGCGGTGGACCCGGTGAACACCACCTTGCGGACATCGGGGTGGGTGACAAAACGCTCACCGACGACCGAACCCCTGCCGGGCAATACCTGCAGCAGATCGGCGTCCAGCCCAGCCTCGACGGCCAGCTCGCCGAGCCGCATGGTACTCAGCGGCGTCCACTCAGCGGGCTTGACCAGCACGGCGTTGCCGGCGGCCAGCGCTGGAGCGATGCCCCAGCACGCGATCACCATCGGAAAGTTCCACGGCGTGATCACTCCCACCACGCCCAGCGGCTCGTTGAAGGTCATGTCGATCCCGCCTGCGACGGGAATCTGCTTGCCGGACAAGCGTTCCGGGCTGCCAGCATAGAACTGCAGCACGTCGCGCACGTTGCCGGCCTCCCACTCGGCCGAGGCGATCGGGTGGCCGGAGTTGGCCACTTCCAGCGCGGCCAGTTCGTCACTGTGCGCCTCCACGACAGCGGCAAATGCGCGCAGGCCGGCGGCGCGTTCGGCCGGTGCCAGCAGCGCCCAGCGGCGCTGGGCCACCCTGGCCCGTGCCACCGCATCGTCCACGGCGGCCACGTCGGCGTGCTCGACCGAGCGCAGCACTTCCTCGGTGGCCGGGTTGATCAGCTGCGTGGTGCTCATCGGTGTGCGCTCGACCTGGCTGCGTCGGTCAGGGCGGTGAACAGCCGCAGATCGTCCAGAGACTTCTCCGGATGCCATTGCACCGCAAGCACAAACGCGTCACCGGGCAACTCCACCGCCTCGACCACGCCGTCCACGTCCCACGCGCTGACCACCAGTCCCTCCCCCACTTTGTCGATGGCCTGATGGTGATAGCACGGCACATCGGCGGCATCACCGAGCAACGCCGACGCCCGGGTTCCCGCCACGGTGCGCACCGGCAATCTGCTGAACACGCCGTTGCCGGCACGATGACCGGAGTGGCCGAGGACCTCCGGCAGATCCTGATGCAACGTGCCGCCGAAGGCGACGTTGAGCATTTGCGCACCCCGGCAGATACCCAGCACCGGCAGTCGTCGGTGCAGCGCGGC
>JAVROZ010000561.1:0-2976 GCA_032162485.1 Mycobacterium sp. | reverse complement strand
TGCGCTGCACTGGCCATCTGACTGCCTAGCGCCACGCCGAGACCCGCCTGGATGGCCGAGCCAGCGGCACCCCCGCCCTCGTTCTGCGCCGCCGCCAACATCGCATCTGCTCGGCGCGCCTGCGCGTAGCGGTCGAGATCGCCAACGTTGTTGAGAAAGCTGCTCTCCTCAAGACCTCGCGCAACGCCGCGGGTCATCGCCTGCTGAATCTCCTCCGGCAACGAAATCGTCATCGTGACGGCGTCGATCCCGAGGCCGAACGCTTGGACGCGCTGGGCGACGAACTCCCGGAGCTTGTCGGAAAGCTCCACCTGGCGGCCTTGTAGATCGATCGCGCCCAAACCACTGCCCATCACCATGTCGTTGAAGGCGAGCGCGATATTGCGGCGGATCAATTCGGTGATCTGCTCCATGTCGACCACGCTTTGCGTGCCGAGCACCTGGCGCAGGAAAACGGTGGGATCGGTCACCCGGACGACCGTGGTGCCGTTTGACCGCACCTGGACCATCTTGAAATCCGGGTCGCGAACTGTCACCGGCTGCGGTGTACCCCAACGCAAGTCGGGATACGGGCGAGTGTTGACGTAGTAGATCTCGGACCGGAACGGACTATTGAATCCGTACTTCCAGCCCTGCAGGGTGCCCATTATCGGCATGTTCTCACTGGTCAGGGTGTAGTGACCGGGAGTGAACTGGTCGGCCAGCTGACCGCGGTAGACAAACATCGCGCGCTGGCCCTCACGGACAATCAACTGCGCGCCGTTTTTGATCTCGTTGTCGTAGCGCGGAAACCGCCACGCCAATGTCGTGTTCGTATCGTCGAGCCATTCGATGATGTCGACGAACTCGCCCCGGATCATGTCTCGCATGCCCATGGTCTTAAGCCTCCTCGGCAGTCCACTGCCACGACATCGGCGTCGCCCAGCGAGATCGATCTGGAAATATCTTGGCGAATCTTACGCGGCGTTCAGCTCTTGAGATGCCTCTTGTCGTTGCAAATCCGGACGCTCCTCGCGACGCGTTCGGTGCGCTAGGCAAGGTCCGACGCCACGTCGGCCGGCAGGTACTCGGCACTCGGAGCGACGCCGGTCTGTAGCGCCTTGCGCACCAGCTCGGGGTTGGATTGGTACGGCTCGGTGGAGTCGATGAAGTTGTTGATGACCTCCACGAAGCGGTCCGGGTGATCACCGTGTGGCATGTGTCCGGACTCCTCGAAGATCTCCAGCCGCGAGCCGGGGAACTGCTCGTGGGCCAGCCGAGCGTGGCTCACCGGGATGATGATGTCGTCTTCGCCCCAGATGATCTGCACTGGCAGGTCCTGCATCAGGTAGCTGCGGTCCAGCATGGTGACGAACTGGCCCTCGGTGTCGACGACCCCGCGCAGCGTGCGTGCGAATGCGGCCACGGCACCGGTTTTGCTCAACCCGGCGGCCAGGCGCGGCAGGCTGGAAACGTCGCGGGTGAATCGGGTGGAGCCCACCACGTTTCCGATGGCGCGGCTGACGAAATCCAAGGCGGGGACCGCGCCGGGCACCCTCAACAAGGAGAGAGCCTCGGCGCCCATCGGCATTGCCGCTAAGCGCAGTGCGATGCTCACGTCTTTGGTCACACCGCCGGCGCTGGCCAGCACGATGCGCTCGACGAACTCCGGATACTGGTAGGCGAATTGTGCCGCGATGCCGCCACCCAGGGAATGCCCCACGATGGTGACCCGGTCGATGTCGAGCGCGGTGAGCAGGTCGCGCAGGCCGTTGGCAAAAGCGGCCAGCGAGTAGTCGGCGCGCGGCTTGTCCGACTCGCCGTGACCCAGCAGGTCAGGGGCGATGACGGTGAAGCGTTGCGCAAGCTTGGCGTGTACGGGCTCCCAGGTGGTGGAGTTGTCGCCGACGCCGTGCAGCAGGACGACGACCGGGCCGGATCCTGCGATACGGAAGGCGCGGCGGTGGCCGTGGATCGTGCGGAATTGCAGCGACGGCGCGGCGACGTCCCGCACTGGCCGGAGGTGGCGGTGTGAACGGTTCGACATGGTGTCGTCCTCTCCCTGGTGGTCTCCACCGCCGAAGCGGGGGTGTTGGAGAGAAGCTTGCAGGGGAGGTCTTGGGGAATTCTTGGAACGAACTCAACGTCTTTTTGGCGCCGGATCCGCAGAGTCCGATGTCGGGTCGGTTATGCCTGTCTCAAGAGGCCGAAGTATTCGCGTCACGCCGGGTTTTTCTGATCTTGACCTGCTAAGCGCCCATCACCAGCCAGCGCTTCTCTTCGTCATCGACGATCCAGATGGCTGAAGTGGTTGATGACCTCGTCGACGTCATTGCGACCCCACGCGACTAGCTCGGCCCGGAATGATTTCCTGTGCGTCCGTGGGGTTCCAGAATGCTGTCACACCGTTCTTCGCAATTGCCGATCGGCGGCCCTCAATCTTGCTGACACACAGTAACGTTCAGATTTTACGGCTGATCGCCGACGCTGCTAGCCGACTTTCGTGAGAGTGAAGCCGTCGTGCTCATCGTCATGGAGATTGCAAGGTGCCGTGGTGTCCAGGAAGTCCACTTCTCCCCGTAGCGTTACCGGGTCCCACCACTGGGTAACGGTAACCGCATGAGTGCTGACATAAGTTCCCATGCCCTCCCAGCCGTGCCCGTACGAGGTGCATGAAACGCCCTCTGGGACAGTCCGAGTCACGGTGTAACGGCCGTCGACCAGTGGTGCGTCAAACCCTCGACCTGGCGATGTCGTCACGTGGGCGACGCAGCTTGGCGTGCACGCAGTCTTGATGGTCCAGGTGCCTACATCGCCATCGTCGTCTGCGTAGTGGTAGACACCGTTCATAGGCGGGACCTCCTCGGCCCCGGCAGTTGGTGTTGTTGCGCAAAATGCCAGACCGGCTAGGAGTGCGACGGCCGCGGTGCACTCGTTGATTTTCATGATTCCGCCCTATGCGTCGTGGGTGAATTGCCCCCGGGCTATGCACCGAAC
>JAVROZ010000560.1:0-4075 GCA_032162485.1 Mycobacterium sp. | reverse complement strand
GGCCGTCGGGGTGATCGGCGGTCGCGCGCTGCTTGTGTTCATGCGCCGCGTGGCTTTAACCGGCGAGGGCCTCAACCCGCTCCGAACGTTGGCCGTCTGCCTGATGCTGTACGGCATCGCGACGCTCGCGCACGGCTCGGGATTTCTGGCTGTGTTCGCCGCCGGCATCGTGATCGGTGACGCACATGCGCCCTACAAGCCGGAAATCAAGCGATTCCACGCCGCCCTGGCCGGTCTCGCCGAAATTGTCGCTTTCGCTGTGCTGGGGTTGACCGTCGACCTCCACGTTCTCGCCCATCCCGAGGTGTGGATTCCCGGACTCGTCCTGGGCGTCGTCCTGACAGTGGTCATTCGGCCGTTGGCGGTGGGTGCCTGCCTGGTTCCTGTGCAATTGGAGCGAAACGAACGCGCCTTCATCCTCTTCGCCGGGCTCAAGGGTGCGGTGCCGATCCTGCTGGGTGAGTTCCTTCGGGCCGCCCACATCGCCGACGCCGAACGCCTGTACGGCATCGTCGTTGTCGTCGTCGCATTCTCAGTTCTGGTGCAGGGCAGCTCGGTGCCTGGTGTTGCAACACTGTTGCGCCTGCCCATGCGTACCGTGGAGACCCAGCCATGGGAGATAGGTGTCCGGCTCCAGGACGAACCGGAGGGGGTCCACCGCCTTCACGTCGCTCCCGGGTCTGGCGCCGAGGGGTGCACGATCGAGGCTCTCGGTGACCGTGCCGGCGACATCTGGGTGAGCATCGTCGTCCGCAGCACTGGCCTGGTGCCGGTACGTGGTGACACCGAACTTCAGGCCGGCGACGAGGTCGTCGTCCTGGCAGATCCCGAACTCCGTGACACCTTGGCGGAATTGTTCGGCCCCGCGTAGGCCTAGGGCGCGCTATTCGCGAGTCGCTTACCGCTGCTGCTCTTGCATCCGCTGCGTAGACTAACCGAATGCTCGAACAGATCCGCGGGCCCGCTGATCTGCAGCACCTTTCCCAACAGCAACTCCGTGACCTTGCACGCGAGATCCGGGAGTTCCTGATTCATAAGGTTGCTGCCACTGGGGGACACCTGGGCCCGAACCTCGGCGTCGTGGAATTGACGCTTGCGCTGCACCGCGTGTTCGATTCCCCGCACGACCCGATCATCTTCGACACCGGCCACCAGGCCTATGTCCACAAGATGCTGACCGGTCGCGCCCAGGAGTTCGAAAGCCTGCGTAAGAAGGGCGGGCTGTCGGGTTATCCGTCCCGGTCCGAGAGCGAACACGACTGGGTGGAGTCCAGCCACGCCAGCGCGGCGTTGTCCTACGCCGACGGCCTGGCCAAGGCATTCGAGCTGACCGGGCACCGCAATCGGCATGTGGTCGCGGTGGTTGGCGACGGCGCACTCACCGGCGGCATGTGTTGGGAGGCGCTGAACAACATCGCCGCCTCGCATCGGCCGGTGATCATCGTCGTCAACGACAATGGGCGCAGCTACGCCCCGACGATCGGGGGCGTGGCGGACCACCTAGCCACGTTGCGGTTGCAGCCGGCCTACGAACAGTTACTCGAGCGCGGCCGCGTCGCCATGCGGTCGGTGCCGATGGTCGGTGAGGTCGCCTATCACTTCATGCACAGCGTCAAGGCGGGAATCAAGGACTCCTTGTCGCCACAGTTGTTGTTCACCGACCTCGGGCTGAAGTACGTCGGCCCAGTCGACGGCCACGACGAGCGGGCAGTAGAGGTCGCGCTGCGCAGCGCCCGCAAGTTCGGCGCCCCGGTGATCGTGCACGTAGCCACCCGCAAGGGGATGGGTTACGGCCCCGCCGAAGCCGACGAAGCCGACCAGATGCACTCCACCGTTCCGATCGACCCGCATACCGGCCTGGCCACCAAGGTGGCAGGTCCCGGTTGGACGGCGTCGTTCGCCGAGGCGCTGATCGCCCACGGTCATCGGCGCCGCGACATCGTGGCTATCACCGCGGCGATGCCCGGTCCCACTGGGTTGTCAGCGTTCGGAGAAGTGTTCCCGGACCGGTTGTTTGACGTCGGCATCGCCGAGCAGCACGCGATGACATCGGCTGCCGGGCTGGCGATGGGTGGGATGCACCCGGTGGTGGCGATCTATTCGACGTTCCTGAACCGGGCGTTCGACCAGGTCATGATGGACGTGGCGTTGCACAAGCTGCCCGTCACCATGGTGCTTGACCGGGCCGGCGTCACGGGCAATGACGGTCCCAGCCACAACGGCATGTGGGACCTGTCCATTCTCGGCATCGTGCCGGGCATGCGGGTGGCCGCTCCCCGCGACGGCACCCGGCTGCGGGAGGAACTCGCCGAAGCTCTCGACATCGACGATGGCCCGACGGCGTTACGTTTCCCCAAAGGTGATGTGGGAGAAGATATTCCGGCCCTGGAGCGACGAGCCGGTGTTGATGTGCTCGCGGTCCCGGCCGGCGGGTTGCACACCGACGTGTTGCTTTTAGCCATCGGTGCGTTCGCGTCGATGGCGTTGGGGGTAGCGAAGCGGCTGCACAACCAGGGGATCGGCGTGACGGTGATCGACCCGCGCTGGGTGTTGCCCGTTCCCGAGGTGGTGCGCGAGATGGCGCTGCAGCACAAGCTGGTGGTCACCATGGAGGACAACGGGATGGCCGGCGGTGTGGCGTCGGCGGTATCGGCGGCGCTGCGCGGCGCGGAGATCGATATCCCGTGCCGCGACGTTGGACTGCCGCAGGAGTTCTACGAGCACGCGTCTCGCGGCGAGGTGCTGGCCGACCACGAGCTGACCGACCAGGATGTGGCCCGTCGGATCACGGGTTGGGTTGCGGCGCTGGCGACTTCGTCGGTGGAGCAGACCGAGATCAGCGAACGCCTCGACTAGTCGTCGGATTCAGCGTCGGTTCGCGGGGCCCGAATCATCGCTGAAGCCAGAACCGGAACGACCAGCTCGCGCTGCCAGGGCCGGGCCTGCCCGGCCGCCAAATACTCCTCGGTGATGGCGACCGGGTCGGTGGCGCCCAGCCGGAGAACGTCCCACTCCCAGCACAACCGCCGTACCAGGTCGGGTGAGACCAGGTTCTCCGTCGGAACCCCCACCAGCTGCGACAGCTCCGACAACGCCGCACGAGCCACTTCCAGCCTCGCTGCCGCATCGGGTTTGCGCCTGCTCCACCGCGCCGGCGGCGGTGGCCCGTTCGGCGCATCGGTCACCTGCGGCGGATCCTGGCTCTGCCGGGCTGCCTCCAGCGCCGACAGCCACATCGCGGCGCTTCTACGCTGGTGGCGCCCGCCGAACACCGGCAGGGCAATCAGGTCGTCGATCGACTTGGGGTCGGCCATCGCGGCGTCGATGATGGCGGAATCCGGCAGGATCCGGCGCGGCGCGATGTCGCGACGCTGGGCAATCTGATCGCGTGTCGTCCACAGTTCGCGGACCGCTGCCAGCCCCCGACGGTCATGCACTCGGTGAATGCCCGACGTTCGCCGCCAGCGGTCGCGCCGCCCCGCTGTGGCGGCTCTGTCCTCGTACGTCCGCAGATATTCGAATTCCTCTGCGGCCCAACCGCTTTTGCCTTGCTCGGCCAAGATCTCCGAGATTGCCGCGCGCAGTTCGATTAGCAGTTCCACGTCGAGTGCGGCGTAGTTGAGCCAGGCCGGAGGCAACGGTCGTTTGGACCAATCGGCAGCACCGTGGCCCTTGGCCAATCTTTGGCCGAGCAGTCGCTCGACCATGGTCGCCAGGTTTACCCGATCGAACCCGGCCAGGCGGCCGGCGAGTTCGGTGTCATACAGCTCCGGGGGGCGCATGCCGACCTCGGCCAGGCAGGGCAGGTCCTGGTCCGCGGAGTGCAGAATCCATTCGCCTTGGCTGAGGATGTCGGCGACCGGCCGCAACACGGTCAGCGGGTCACCGCCGTGGCTGACCGGGTCGATGAGCACGGTGCCGGCGCCGGCCCGGCGGATCTGGATCAAATAGGCCCGGTTGAAGTAGCGAAAACCCGAGGCCCGTTCGGCATCCACGGCGAACGGGCCGTGCCCGCGGTCGAGCTGTTCTGCGGCCGACGCGATCTGGTGGACGGTTACTGACAGATCCGGCATCC
>JAVROZ010000559.1:0-3807 GCA_032162485.1 Mycobacterium sp. | reverse complement strand
CAGCGTGTCGTCGGTGAAGAAACTCTGGGCGCCGGCCGTCAGCAGGGCTACTTCGACGCCGAGCAATGCCTGGTCCAAGCCGGCGATGCCGTCTCGCTGGCTGGCCGGCCACCAGCGCCGCAACCAGTGGCCAATCGCCAGCTTGCGCAGCGGATCCATCGATCCCGGCGTGATGTCTACGCCAATGAGATCCGAAGGTTCCTCGGCGGTCCCGGCAGCCGACACAATGGAGAGGTGACCGGACTGGCCTACGACGCGCCACAGCCAGTCAGCCCGGGCCGGGTCGGTGAAACTGATCTGGGCGGCGTCGGCACCGGCCGGGTCATCGACAATCCAGGACAATACTGCGCCGCTGACTTCCAGAACCGCGATCAGGGGCGACGGCTGCTCGGTGGGGCCGGTAGGCCCGTCACTGTCCAAGTTCATCCCGCCACCTGCAATTCCAGCATCGACTTGATTCGTTGCCGATGGTCGAGGCTCACCGACCTCGCCACGCCTTCGAGCAGCGAACGTACGTCGTCGACGTCCTCGCACGGTTCTTGCCACACGTCGCGCCCGTGCAGCCGGGCCCACAGCCGGCTCAGGTACGGCTGCGAAAACGACGCCAGGTCGGCGACGACACGTTGTTGCCGGGGATGGATCGGCCCGCCGTCGGCGAGATACCGCCGCGCGTGCAACACGTAGGCCTCCTTGCGCAGCCGCGCCTGGATCTGCGCTGCCAGCGCGTAGCGGCTGGTGACGGATCGGTCCAATGGCGCGAGATCGACCGCCACCTCGATGCCGGCCACCAAGGTGGCCTGCTTGTCCTCGGCCAGGAGTCCCCATGGCGCGCAGGCCCGGTCGACCTCTTCGGCGCACAACAACGGGATGTCGGGTAACGCGTCGCGGTCCAGAGCACGTCGCAAGGTTGAACGGACCCGGTCGACCACGCTGCGATCCAGCGGACGATCGCTATCAGAGTCACCGGCGACTTTCGGTGGGCGTTGTGGCGCAACAGAACTCAAGCCCAGCCTGACGATCGACCATGGCAGCTCGGCCGCCGCGAGGCGAACCAGAGCGCCTAAGTTGTACGGCGTGTTGTCCGCGATTACCGAGGACCAGACTCGCTGGCGTGCCGTCGCCGCGGTGTGGCTGTTGGCCGGCCCGAGCACGGTCGTCAACTCCGCCAGGAACGGTTCGAGAACGGTGTCCTCCGCCCGCACGTCGCGCCAGCTCCCGTCGAGTTGAGTCTCCAACGACGCGACCACGTCGGGACGCGCCACATAGTCGTTGAGCACCTCTACTGCGGTGCGGTCCCTGCCCTGGTGCACCTCGTGCAGAACCGCAGCCGTGGTCTCGCGATCTTGTGGTGTCGGTGCGCCTTTCGTCACCGCGAGCTCGAAGCACACCGGAAAGTAGAGCTCTTGGGCATTTCCACTGCGAATCCGCAGCCTGCGACGCTCGAGCTTGAGGACCTCGAACCACGCTGCAGCGAAACGCAATTGGTCGGCGTTGTCGACGATCAGGTCGTGCATCGCGCAGGCAGTGTCAACGGCGACGACTGGGGCGGAATACTGCGGGTGCGAGCGTAATCGGAGCACCAGTGGATCGATGATGCGTTTGACGGTGCGGGTCAACGGACCACCGTCGTCGCTGCTGAGCACCTCGACGCCGGGACCGATTGAACGCCACGCATGGTCGATCACCGCCCGGCGCGGTTGTCCGGCCGCGCGGTTGTCGATGGCAGGCTCCTCTGCCTGCGGATCGGCGGTCATGACCACAGGATAGGGGCACCGGTGAAAATCGCGGTAGCCGAAAAGTTGGGTTCGGTAGCCGGCCGGCTCCCCGAAGGTGGTCACATGAACAAGTCGAAGCTGATGGCCGTCGGGGCCGAGCTGGCGCTGATCGCGACCACCATTCTGTACCTCGTTTGCCACGAGTTGTGGATCGCGCTAACCAGTGTGGCCGTTGCCGCCGCCCTCACAGCGATCGTCAGCCGGATTGCTTGCACCGTACGTCACACGACAGAAGACGGCATCGCGGTCGGTGTGGGCACCGTTCGAACCGTCGTCGACGATGAGCCCGACGCTGCAAGTGAACGCCAGATCTGGATCGAGGTGTCCAACGTGGATGGCGACACCTTCATCGGCCGCTTGGTACACCACGACGGGGCAGCAGACCTGTCGTCGTTGCGCCCCGGCCTTCTGGTTTTGGTGGCATTCGATCCCGCTGCCCGAGAGCAGCTTTCGCTAGCAGACGACGTGCTGGCGGTGCGGGCCTCGGCCCTCCTCGTGGCGTGATCACCGCGCGCCGTCGACGGCGAAGGTGACCAACGCCGCCCAATACAGCGGGCTGGCGGTGACGGTGCCGTCTCGCCAGCTTCGCATTTGTGCACGCTGCCAACGATTCACAGCAAATCCGGCGTCGGTCTCCTCGTGCGCGCCGTCCACGGCGATCACCACTTCGGCCATCGGATCAGTTACGGCACCGGTGAGTTCAGAACCAGCCGAGGAGAATTGCCGATAGGCCGCCGTGGTAGGCAGCGACCACAGGGTGGCTGTCACCAACTGCGCGCCGCCCAGGATCATCGCGGCCACCAGGCCGGTCGCTTCGTCGAACTGGTAGTCACCGCCGGAGGCGCAGGCCAACAGTGCCACCCGCGGCGGTATCGGCAATCGGAGTGACATCAGGTCCGATGCGGTGAGCGGGCGGTGGTCACCGATTGCCGCAGCATCTCCGTGCGCCGCCGCAGTACACGCGAGGTGCAGCGCCGCCCGAGCCGCGTGGCCCACCTCGCTATCTGCTGAACTGGCGTGTCCGACATAGACAAGCCGACTCGGATGTTGTGCCAGCAAACCCGCCAGCCACCTGCGGTCGGCGTCTTGACGGCGGAACAGCCCGACCGTGTCGTCGACCTCGGGCAGGATCGGTCGGCGACGCATCGTCTCGGTGAAATGGCGCGCCAAGGGTGTTTGGTCCGACGGTCTGCCGAGCACCGACCCGAGCGGGGAGTCCGGCCGCTGGCCCGGCACGCGCGGGTCCAAGATCAGTACCGGCGGGCCGTCCTGGCGGGCAGCCCATACCGCCGGCGAGCGGGGGGCATGCGCGATGTTCTGCGGCACCGCCATCAGTATGTCGGCCAACTCCATCAGCCGGTAGGCATCGGTGTGTTCTCTGACATTGGCCAACTGCCAAGGAATTCGGGCGGCCACCCGGCCGCTGGCGGTGATCGCGTCCTGCCGTGCACGCACCAGCTCTTCTTTGCTCGGGCCCGATTTCGGCACTGCCAGCAACCCCCAGGGCACCCTGGCCAGGCGGGCGCTGGGGGAGATGAACAGCACCGGGCGTTGTCCCGAAGGCTGAGCCACGCAGTCCGCCAGCAGCTGCCACCCGGCGGTGCCGATCAGCAGTACACCGAGGATGTAGGCAACCGTCAATTCGGTGTCCGGTGTCGCGAACGGGCCGCGGGTCAACGCCCGCTCGATGGCGTCCCGCCGGGTCTCGCCGCCCCACGGCTCGGGTAGGGCCTCGTTCAGTTCCTCTAAGGCCGCCAACACAAATGGCTCTTCGACCACCCAGTTGACGGTTCGTGACGGCTCGCCCACGATCCGCAAACTCGCGTATGTGGCGATCCCGACGTCGGCGTAGCGCAGAACCAGAGTCGTCCGGCCCGAGTCGCTCATGGCCAAGTCGACCATGCCGGCTCGGCCGCCGTCACCTCACGACCGTATCGCTGCAACGCCAGTGCGCGGTAATGACTCATGATGGGGGCAGCGCCGGGTTGCATCTGCAGCGGGGGTAACGGGGCGAGGCGTGTCAACGAATTCC
>JAVROZ010000558.1:0-6126 GCA_032162485.1 Mycobacterium sp. | reverse complement strand
AGTCGGTGGCACGGGTCGCCCGCAATACCGTCCAGGGGTGGCCCAGCTCGTTGTTGAATGACCCGGGCGGGGCCACCACCTCGCCCAGCGGCTCCAGGACCGCGGCCACCAGGTCCTTCGTCGACGTCTTCCCCGACGAGCCGGTGATCCCGATGATCCTCAGCCCACCCGCCACCAATTCGGCGGCCACCGCCTTGGCCAGCTTGGCCAGCGCGGCCAGCACCGCGGCGCCCGATCCGTCGGCGTCGTGTTCGAGCACCCCGGCCCGGTCGACGGCGCCGTTAAGCCGTTGCGGCCGAACCACGATGGCCGGCACACCGACTGGCCGGGCGGCCAGCACCACGACCGCGCCGGCCGCCACTGCCGATGCCGCATGATCGTGTCCGTCGGCGCGCGCACCGGGCAGCGCCAGGAACAACCCACCCGGGCCGACGGCGCGTGAGTCGAACTCCACGGTGCCGCTGACACGGGTCGCGGCGGCCTGCTGCGGCGAGATGTCCGACAGTGTGCCCCCGACGATTTCGGCGATCTGCGCGACGGTCAGGTCAATCATGCTCGGGCCTGCCCGGACCTGAGTGCCTCCACAGCCTCGGCAAGTTCCACCCGGTCGTCGAAGGGGCGGGTCTCCTCGCCCGTGCGCTGGCCGGTTTCGTGCCCCTTGCCGGCGATCAGCACCACATCGCCGGGTCCGGCCCAGGCGACCGCGTGCCTGATCGCCGCGCGGCGATCGGCGATCTCGACCACCTCGGCAACGCCGTCGGCCGCGCCGGCCATGATCTCGCGCCGGATTGCCGCGGGATCCTCCCGGCGCGGATTGTCATCGGTGACGACGACCAGGTCAGCGAGTTCGGCGGCCACCGCACCCATCGGCGCCCGCTTGCCAGGGTCGCGATCGCCGCCGGCCCCAAACACCACCGCAAGCCGCCGGTCCCGCCGCGCCAGAGTAGTCAACACGGCGCGCAATGCGCCCGGTTTGTGGGCATAGTCGACCAGCGCCAGAAAATCCTGACCGCGGTCGACCCGTTCGAGCCGACCCGGAACCCGGGTTTCCCGCAGTCCGCCTGCCGCCTGCTCGGGGGAAACGCCAACCGCGTCGAGAATTGCCAGCGCGACAAGACAATTGGCGACGTTGTAGAGGCCCGGCAGGTCGATGCCGATGCGGTGGCGCACCCCGGCAGGGTCGATGGCGGTGAATTCCTGCCCGGCGGCGCCGCGCAGTGTCACGTCGACGGCGCGCCAGTGGGCGGGTTGGTCGGTGAGGCTGACGGTGATCGCGTCCCCGGCCCGAGCCGCCATCGCGCGACCGGCTTCGTCGTCCACGCAGACCACGACCCGGCGCGCCCGCAATGGCGAGGCCGGGTCGAACAGCAGCGCCTTGGCCTCGAAATAGTCATCCATGGTCAGGTGAAAGTCCAGGTGGTCCCGCGACAAGTTGGTGAAGCCGCCGACCGCGAATTCGGTGCCGTCCACGCGGCCGAGGGTCAGCGCGTGACTGGACACCTCCATCACCACGGTGTCCACTCCGCGCTCGGCCATGGCCGCGAACATGGCTTGCAGCGCGGGCGCTTCCGGTGTGGTCAGCGCGCTGGGGATGTCGGCACCGTCGATGCGGACACCGATGGTGCCGACCAGCCCGGCGACCCGACCCGCCGCCCGCAGACCGGCCTCGACCAGGTACGTCGTGGTGGTCTTGCCGGACGTGCCGGTGATCCCGACCACCGTCACCCGGTCCGACGGACGGCCGTACACCGTGGCGGCCAGGCCCCCGAGGACGCTGCGCGGCGCCGGGTGAACCAGGACGGGCACCGCGACGGCGGGTGAACCCAGCTCCGCGACCCCGTCGGCGTCAGTGAGTATCGCGACGGCACCACGCTCCAGGGCGGCTGCGGCATGGCGGGCGCCGTGCGTGGTCAGGCCCGGTAGGGCAGCGAACAGGTCACCCGGCCGCACGTCCTGCCCACGCAACGTCACGCCGGTGACCGGGATGTCAGGGACGGTGCCATTGCGCTCGGGGCCGGCGGCCAGAACCGCGCCGATCTGCGCGGCCAGCACAGCCAGCGGCACGCCCGCGCCGATGGTCGGGCGCAGATCCGTGGGCACCGACACCACCTCCGTCCCACCTCCGTCCGACGCTGAGCAGACCGCCATATCCGCTTGGATCAGCCCTGACACACTACCTAGCCGGTGCCGGACACGAGGTTCTCCCGCGCCCGAACAGCTGGGGGTGCAGTGGTTGCCGGTGCTGGTGCTGGTGCCCTACATCGCCTGCAAAGTGAGCGGCGGCCCCGGATCGGGTGACAGCGGCACGTTCGCGCGCTGCATCAACCAGCCCGCAATGTTGTGGAACAGGGGCGCCGCCGAGTGCCCCGGGGTGCCATCGGCGTTGCGCTGCGGATTGTCCATCATGATGCCGATGACGTAACGGGGATTGTCGACGGTGGCCATTCCGGCGAAGGTGATCCAGTAGACGTCGTCGAAGTAGCAGCCGCAGCCCGGGTTGATCTGCTGTGCGGTACCCGTCTTGCCGGCCATCTGGTAGCCGGGGACCGCGGCGGCGGGCCCGGTGCCCTGTTGGTAGCCCATCGGGTCGTGCTGCACGACGGCGCGCAGAATCTGGCGCACGGTTTGCGCGGTCTGCGCCGACACCACCCGGACACCCTCGGGACGCGGTTCCTCGGTCCGGCTGCCGTCCGACGCGATCGTCGCCTTCAGGATCCGCGGCGGCATCCGCACCCCGTCGTTGGCGATGGCCTGGTACATGCCGGCCATCTGCAGCAGCGTCATCGAGACACCCTGTCCGATAGGCAGGTTGGAGAAGGTGCTGCCCGACCACTGGTCTATCGGTGGCACCAGACCGGCGCTCTCGCCGGGCAAGCCCACGCCCGTGCGCTGACCCAGCCCGAACTTGCGGACCATGTCGTAGAAGCGTTCCGGGCCGACCCGTTGCGCCAGCATCAGCGTGCCGACGTTGGACGACTTCCCGAAGACGCCGGTGGTGGTGTACGGCATCACGCCGTGGTCCCAGGCGTCATGGATGGTGACGCCGCCCATCTGGATGCTCCCGGGCACCTGCAACACCTCGTCGGGGTTGCTCAGCCCGTACTCGATGACGGAGGACGCGGTAATGATCTTGTTCACCGAGCCGGGTTCAAAGGGCGAGGACACCGGTAGGTTGCCCAGTTGCCGACTGCCCTGGCGACCGATGTCTTGCGAGGGGTCAAAGGTGTTGTCGTTGGCCATCGCCAGCACTTCGCCCGTTTTGGCGTCGAGCACCACGGCTGAGACGGTGTGCGCCCCCGACACGTCCTTGGCCTGTTGTACCTGCTGCTGGACATAGAACTGGATGTCGTTGTCAAGGGTCAGCTGGATGGTCGAACCGTGCACTGCCTTGTGCCGGTTGCGATAACTGCCGGGGATGACGACGCCGTCCGACCCGCGGTCGTAGGTGACCGATCCGTCGGTTCCGGCGAGCATGGCATCCAGTGAGTCCTCGATGCCCAACAGACCGTGTCCGTCCCAGTCGATGCCGCCCACGATGTTGGCCGCCAGCGACCCGCCCGGGTACTGGCGCAGGTCCTGCCGCTCGGAACCGACCTCGGGGTATTTGAGCGAGATCGCATGGGCGATGGCGGGATCGACGTTACGGGCCAGATAGACGAACGTCTCGTTGCTCTGCAGCTTCTTGAGCAGCGTCGTCGCGTCCGGCTTGTTGTTCAGCTTGCCCGCAACGTCCTTGGCGATATCCTGCAGCCGCTGCTGGGGGTCCGGTGCGTGGGAAGACTTCTTGCCGGCTTCTTCCAACTGCTGGCGGATCCGCTTGGGCTGGAAGGTCAGTGCCCGCGCTTCGATGGTGAACGCGAGTCGGTCGTTGTTGCGGTCCATGATGGCGCCGCGGATGGCTCTTTCGATGTCGGTGACCTTCAGCTGGCCAGCGGCCTGCGCATTCAGCTGCGCGGCGTTGGACACCTGCAGATAGAACAGCTGTGCCGCGGCCACAATCAGCAACACCAAGATGACGACATTGCCGGCCCGGTGGCGGAAGACAAACGATGCCCCGCGACTTGCCACCGCTACGGCTTGGCGAGTGCGGCGTTCTCGCGCAGAGTGGGCCGTTGCGGATGTCTCCGGACGTCCGGTGGCACGAGACTGCTTGGCTTCGCTGGTTTTTCGCGAACGCTTAGGTTCGCGGACGTCGGGGGCGCCGCGGGACTTGCGGGAAACGCGCTCGGTGCGTGCGCGCCGCGGCTCGCCGCGGCTCATCTCGGAATTCCGGGCACGGGCGACGGGGTGGGCGTCATCGGCACAGACTGTTCGGCGCTAGGCGGCAGTGGCGCGGGCAGCTGCCCCGGTAGTCCAGGGACCCCGGGGACTCCCGGTAGTCCAGGGACCGGAGCCGTTGCCGTTGGCAGTGGCGCCTGGCCGGGAACTGATCCGTAGACCGGCGCGGGCAACTGGCCCGCGACCGGCGGCATCTGTCCCGGCACCGAATGCACCGGATCCGGGAGGCTCGGTAGCTGACCCGGCACTCCTGGCAGCTGAGTTCCGTTCAGCGTCGACGCTCCGTCGGGTCCGCGCAGCAGCACTTGCGGGCCGGACCTGCCGGGCGGACCGGTTGGATTCGTCGGGTCACCAGGAGCTGGGAGCACCCGCACCGCCACCTCAGGCGGAACCACCACCGGTGCCGGTGGAGGCGCCGGCGGCCCATCCTCGGGCAGCCTGGCGTTCAGCGGCGGCGGCGGGACGCCATCAGCCGGCTTGGGTGTTCCCACCACCACCCAGTTTCCGTCGGGTGCCTGGACCAGGTGTGCGGTGTCTCTGGTGGGGATCATGCCCTGCTTGCGCGCCGCCTCGGCTAACGCCGGCGCCGACGCCGCCTCGCGAACGTCGCGCTCGAGGGCCTCCTTCTGCTGTTGCAGCATCCGGGTCCGTTCGCGGGCGTCGCTCAGCTGGTAGGAACGCTCGGCGGCGTCGGTGGACAACCACAGCGTCAGCGCCAGCCCGATGCCCAGTGAGCCGATCACCAGCACGACAAACGGGACCCTGCTCATCAAGGTGCGTGGCCGCAGGTCGATCTGGGCCAGCCGAATAGCCAACCGCTCCGTCAGCTTGGGCCGGATTACTCTGGGCGCCTTTGCTTTTCGCGCTTTGGCCCGCGCCTTGGCCTGACTGGCGTTCTTGGGCCGGGCGAGCCGGTCGACGGGCCGGGTAATCGGGCTGGTTTGCGGTCCCGATCTCGGCACCCGAGCTTCCCGGCTGGGCGCCGTCGTCGTCCCCGCCCGATTGCGCCGCGACGACGAGTCAGCCGCAGCACGCGCGCTGCTACGGGCGGCACCGGTACGTCGACTGCCACGCTCACTTTCGCGGCGCTTCGTCGCTTGGCGCTTTGTGCTCATGCCTTGGCCCTTCCCTTCACCCGATGACCCTCGGGCTCGACTCGTTGCAGGGCCCGCAATCGCACCGCGGTGCTGCGCGGGTTGCGCTCTATCTCGGCCGCATCCGCTCGTTCCGCTCCGTGCGTCAACGACCGGAACCGCGGCTCGTGGCCGGGAAGTTCGACCGGGAGCCCCGGCGGCGTGCGGGAGGCGGTGGCGTCGGCGAACGCGCGCTTGACGATTCGGTCCTCCAGCGACTGGTAAGCCAGCACCGCGATGCGACCGGCCACAGCAAGCGCATCCAACGCGGCGGGGACCGCGCTGCGCAGTGACTCCAGCTCGTCGTTGACCGCGATGCGCAGCGCCTGGAACGTGCGCTTGGCGGGATGGCCGCCGGTGCGCCGCGCCGGAGCCGGAATCGCCTCGTAGAGCAGCGCTACCAGCTCGGCGGTCGTGGTGAAGGGAGTGCGTGCGCGGCGGCGCACGATCTGCGCGGCGATGCGTCGGGCGAACCGCTCCTCGCCGTAGCGGTGCAGGATGGTGGCCAGCTCGGCCTCGTCGTAGGTGTTGACGATGTCGGCCGCCGTCAGTGGTGACGTCGGGTCCATCCGCATGTCCAGTGGGGCATCTTTGGCGTAGGCGAAGCCGCGATCGGTCCGGTCGAGCTGCATCGACGAGACACCGAGATCGAACAGCACGCCGTCGATTGATTCCGTTGTGCGGTAGCCGGATTCGGCTAGGGCCTCGGCGATGC
>JAVROZ010000557.1:0-3207 GCA_032162485.1 Mycobacterium sp. | reverse complement strand
TTCGACGATGTCGTGCAGCGGTCCATCACCGTCGTCCGCGATGGCGAATCCACCTGGCCGCCGCCAGAGGTGAAGGTCTCCGCGGCGCCGGTCGCCGCAGGTGCGTCCGATGCCCCTGCCAAGCAGTCACAGGCCAAGAAGTCGATGTCCAACAAGCGCCGCCTGACCACGACTCTGATCGCCGCCGCGGTGCTGTTCGGCCTCATCGCGATATCACCGGCCGCACTGCAGGTGCACCTGACGGTCTTCGCGCTGGCCATAGTGATCGGCTACTACGTGATCGGGCATGTCCACCACGCTCTGCACACCCCGCTGATGTCAGTGACCAATGCGATCTCCGGAATCATCGTCTTGGGCGCCCTGCTACAGATCGGTCACAAGAATCTCCCGATCACCGTGGTGTCAGCTCTGGCGATCCTGCTGGCCAGCATCAACATCTTCGGCGGCTTCGCGGTAACGCGGCGAATGCTGGCCATGTTCTCCCGCAGCTGAGCCTGCGCACCTAATCAAAGGATTATCCCTTGTTCACGATAGAAACGGCCGCCCAAGCGGCATACGTCGTCGCGGCCCTATTGTTCATCCTGGCACTCGCTGGGCTGTCCAAACACGAAACCTCCAGGGCTGGAAACACTTTCGGTATGTCTGGGATGGCCGTGGCGCTAGCCGCGACCATCGCGCTGGCAATCAACGGCCACATCGAGCCGCTGGGTACCGCCCTGCTGGCCGGCGCCGTAGCGGTCGGCGCCGCGATCGGCCTGTGGCGCGCCAAGGTGGTCGAGATGACCGGCATGCCCGAGCTGATCGCGCTGCTGCACTCGTTCGTCGGCCTGGCCGCCGTGCTGGTGGGTTGGAATGGCTACCTGCACATCGAGAACAACCCCGGCGGCCTCGAGACGGCCAAACTCCACGCTGAAGGCCTGGGCGGGATTCACTCCGCCGAGGTCGTCATCGGCGTCTTCATCGGTGCGGTGACCTTCACCGGCTCGATCGTGGCGAATCTGAAGCTGTCTGCACGGATCAAGTCGAACCCGATGATGCTGCCAGGCAAGAACTTCCTCAACGTCGGCGCACTGGTGCTCTTCGGCGCGCTGACCGTGTGGTTTGTGATCAACCCGAACATCTGGCTGCTGGTCGCTGTCACCGTGCTCGCGCTGCTGCTGGGTTGGCACCTGGTCGCCTCCATCGGCGGCGGCGACATGCCCGTCGTGGTGTCGATGCTGAACAGCTACTCCGGTTGGGCCGCGGCTGCTTCCGGCTTCCTGCTCAGCAACGATTTGCTGATCATCACTGGCGCGCTAGTCGGCTCCTCCGGTGCGTACCTGTCCTACATCATGTGCAAGGCGATGAACCGGTCCTTTATCTCGGTGATCGCCGGCGGCTTCGGCATCGAAGCGGGTCCCGCCGAGGACAAGGACTACGGCGACCACCGGGAGATCACCGCCGAAGGCGTTGCCGAGATGCTGGGCTCGGCCGACACGGTGATCATCACCCCGGGTTACGGCATGGCCGTCGCGCAGGCCCAGAACGCGGTCGCCGACCTGACCCGCAAGCTGCGGGCCCGCGACGTCAACGTCCGCTTCGGTATCCACCCCGTCGCGGGCCGGTTGCCCGGCCACATGAATGTGCTCCTGGCCGAAGCCAAGGTCCCCTACGACATCGTGCTCGAAATGGACGAGATCAACGACGACTTCCCCGATACCGCGGTTGTCCTCGTCATCGGTGCGAACGACACCGTCAACCCGGCCGCGGCCGAAGACCCGACCAGCCCTATTGCCGGCATGCCGGTCCTCACCGTCTGGGAAGCCGACCACGTAGTCGTCTTCAAACGATCCATGGCCTCCGGTTACGCCGGTGTGCAGAATCCACTGTTCTTTCGCGACAACACCGCGATGTTGTTCGGCGATGCGCGGGATCGGGTGGAGGCGATCCTCGCCGCGCTGTGAGCCGCCGCGGGGGTTAAAGCCCGCCCGTAATAAGCGGTTAACGCCACAGACAACGTCTGTAACCGGCGGCGACCATACGGAGGTGAATTTTTGGTGGCTGATGCCGGCCGGACCTGCAGTTATACGACTTTCTGGGGTGACCGCGGATCGGTCTGCCCAAAGCCGAGATGTCGAGACGGGAACTCGATAAGCTCTAGAACGCAGATCTGTGTTCGACATTAGGGGGGCGTTGTGTCATTTCTAGCCGTGGCTCCCGACTGGTTGACGTCAGCGGCAGCAGATCTGGAAAACATCGGTTCGACGCTCAGCGCGGCCAACGCGGCGGCTGCCGCGCCGACCACCGGACTTGCGGCGGCCGCTGCCGACGAGGTATCCGCGGCGATAGCAACGCTGTTCGGCGGCTTCGGCAACGAGTATCAAGCGGTAAATGCGCAAGTCAGCGCCTTTCATCAGCAGTTTGTGCAATCGCTGGGCTCGGCATCTGGGGCGTACGCCTCCGCCGAGGCGACGGCAGCGTCCGTGCTGGACCCTGTTTTTGCTGTCATCAATGCACCCACCCAGCTTCTGCTGGGACGTCCGCTCATCGGCGATGGAGCACCGGGGACCGCTGCGAACCCCAACGGTGGCGGCGGCGGGCTGCTGTTCGGCAACGGCGGCAACGGTTATTCGTCAGTAACAGGTGGCGGGGCTGGCGGCCCGGCCGGCTTAATCGGCAACGGTGGTTGGGGCGGGTCCGGCGGGCCCACCACTAGTGGCGGCGCCGGAGGCACCGGTGGTCTGTTGTTCGGCAGTGGGGGGCACAGCGGCGTAGGCATGGGTGGCAATAAGATCCCGATGCCGACCATTGCCGGGACCGAACCGGTGGTGAACCTCTCGGTCAATGGCGGGGGTAACGCGCCCATTTTGGTCGACACCGGATCCAAGGGCCTCGTCGTCCAGATGAACCAGGTCGGCGGCCCGCTGGGATTACTGAAGATGGGTCTCCCGAGCGGAATCAATATCAGCGGCTACAGCGGCGGGTTGGAGTATCTCTACGCCACGTACCCCACGACGGTCGACTTCGGGAATGGCATAGTGACCCCACCCACCGCCGTGAACGTGGTCCTCTTGTCCCTTCCCACCACTCCGTTCGCCATTAGCTCGTATTTCACCGAGTTCCTGAAGAACCCGTTCACTACCCCCTTCGACGCGTACTTCGCGTCCGCAGGGGTCGACGGGGTTTTGGGTCTGGGACCCAACGCGGTGGGCCCGGGCCCAAGCATCC
>JAVROZ010000556.1:0-5252 GCA_032162485.1 Mycobacterium sp. | reverse complement strand
TTGTCGGCATTATCACCATCGGCGTTCTCGGGTTCGCGACGTCTGCAGCGGTGGAACTGGTGGGCCGCCGGGTGACTCGGTGGCTGCCGCGCGGGGAGGAGGACAAGCGATGACCGCGACGAGCACGGGTATGAGTCTGAAGCTGGACCAAGTTCGGCTGTCCTACAACGGCGTTGCGGTCATCGATGGGCTGAACCTGACGGTGCGACCGGGGGAGATCCTGGTGCTCACCGGCCCATCTGGCTGCGGTAAGTCGACGGTTTTGCGTGCACTGGCCGGCCTGATGGTCCCCGAAGGAGGCCAAGTGCTGGCTGACGGCGTCGGGGTCACCGGCACCTCGCGTGACCGCGGCATGGTGTTCCAGGACAATGCATTACTGCCATGGCGCAGCGTGCGGTCCAACATCGAACTGGCGCTGCGATTGCGCGGCGAGCCTCGGACCACTCGGCGCCCGCAGGCCGAGCGCTGGATCACCGAGGTCGGCCTCGTCGGCTTTGGCCACTACCTGCCCAAGAGCCTGTCCGGCGGAATGCGTCAGCGGGTCCAATTGGCCCGCGGCCTGGCCGGGGCGCCCCGCGCGGTGCTGATGGACGAGCCGTTCGGCGCGCTGGACACCCAGACGCGTTCCGCGATGCAGCGGCTGCTGATTGATACCTGGCGGGCCCATCCGACCACCATCGTGTTCGTCACCCACGATGTCGATGAGGCGCTGATACTTGGTGACCGCATCGCCGTGCTGGGGCAGACCGGCCGGCCGCTGCGTGCGCTGCTCGACGTGCCGGATCCGCGGAACCCGCGACCACGTCCCGAGCTGCGCGCGGAAATGATTGCAGCACTCGACTATTCGGTTGCAGCATGATGCAGATACCCGCGGTCGAACCGCAGCTCCGGCTGGACTGCGACGTGCTGGTCATCGGTGGTGGCACCGCAGGCACCATGGCTGCGCTGACCGCGGCCGAGCAGGGGGCGCAGGTCCTGTTGCTCGAAAAGGCGCATGTCCGGCATTCGGGCGCACTGGCGATGGGCATGGACGGGGTGAACAACGCCGTCATCCCGGGCAAGGCCGAACCTGAGGACTACGTCGCCGAGATCACCCGGGCCAACGACGGGATCGTCAACCAGCGCACTGTATATCAGACCGCCACCCGCGGATTCGCGATGGTGCAACGGCTGGAACGCTACGGGGTGAAGTTCGAGAAGGACGAGCACGGCGAGTACGCGGTTCGCCGAGTGCACCGGTCCGGCTCCTACGTGCTGCCCATGCCGGAGGGCAAGGACGTCAAGAAGGCGCTGTATCGGGTGCTGCGACAGAAGTCGATGCGGGAGAAGATCCGGATCGAGAACCGCTTGATGCCGGTCCGGGTACTCACCGCGAACGGCCGGGCGGTTGGTGCCGCCGCACTACACACCCGCACCGGCGAATTCGTCGCCATCGGTGCCAAGACGGTGATCCTGGCGACCGGCGCGTGCGGACGGCTCGGCTTACCGGCGTCCGGTTACCTGTACGGCACGTACGAGAATCCGACCAACGCCGGCGACGGCTATTCGATGGCCTATCACGCCGGTGCGGAATTATCCGGAATCGAGTGTTTCCAGGTCAATCCGCTGATCAAGGACTACAACGGCCCGGCTTGCGCGTACGTGGCGAATCCCTTTGGTGGCTACCAGGTCAACTCGCACGGCGAACGCTTCGTGGACTCCGACTACTGGTCGGGACAGATGATGGCCGAAGTCAAAAGCGAGATCGACTCCGCCCGCGGTCCTATCTACCTCAAGGTGTCTCACCTGCCCGACGAGACGTTGACCGCGCTGGAGAACATTCTGCACACCACCGAACGGCCCACCCGGGGAACGTTCCACGCCAACCGCGGCCACGACTACCGGACGCACGATATTGAGATGCATATCTCTGAAATCGGCTTGTGCAGTGGGCATTCCGCTTCTGGCGTCTGGGTCGACGAGCACGCCCGCACCACGGTACCCGGTCTGTACGCCGCGGGTGACCTGGCGTGTGTCCCGCACAACTACATGATCGGGGCATTCGTCTTCGGCGACCTGGCTGGTGCGCACGCCGCCTCCATTGCGACGGAACTGTCGGCTCCGCAACACCTTCCGGAAGATCAGCTAAATGCGGCGCACGAGCTGATTTATCGACCGCTGCGGCATCCCGACGGGCCGCCGCAGCCGCAAGTGGAGTACAAGCTGCGGCGTTTCGTCAACGACTATGTGGCACCGCCGAAGTCAGCGGCCAAGCTGTCCATCGCGGTGCGCACCTTCGACCGGATGCGCGGTGAAATCGCCGCGATGGGTGCGCGTACCCCGCATGAGCTGATGCGCGCGGTGGAGGTGTCGTTCATTCGGGACTGCGCGGAAATGGCCGCGCGATCGTCGCTCACCCGAACCGAATCACGCTGGGGCCTCTACCACGACCGCGCGGATCTGCCGGGTCGTGACGACAACCAGTGGGGCTATCACCTCAACCTGCTCAAGGCGCCGGACGGCGCCATGCATTTCCTCAAGCGCCCGGTGGCGCCCTATTTCGTGTCGGTCCCAGAACTCGACGGGCTACCACCGGTCGATCAGAGCGTCCACAAGGTGGACCAGCCGCCGCTGGTCGGCGGACAGGCCCCGGCCAGCGCCAGCTCCAGGATTGCCGAGACGATCCCGGCGGTTGATCCGCCGTCGCCGCGTATCGCGGAGGTGCTTGCGCTCGACGAACCAACGACGTCAGAACTGTTCGCGTACCTGACGGACCCCGATTCCGGCGTGCGCCGGACCGCGGTGGCAACGCTCACCGAGCACACACCAGACGGCTATGCGCCCGCCCTATTCGCAGCACTGGACGATGCCGACGCATCGGTACGACGCACCGCCGCCGATGGAATTCGGGAGTTGGTCGAAGTGCTGCCCGATCCTTCGGGCGCGCGTGCGCATCTGCTGTCACCCGACACGGTGGTGCGGGCCGCTGCTGTGTATCTGCTCGCTGCCCGCCGGGCCGGTGGACCGGCGGAATACCGGCGCGCGCTCGACGATATCGATCACCGGGTACGCATCGAAGCCGTGCGGGCGCTGGTGTCAGTCGACGATGTGGCCGGAGTTGTCGCCGCGACAGCCGACGAGAATCGGGAGGTCCGCATCGCCGCGGCCGCCGGGCTGGCCACTTTGGGTGATGGCGCACGTGCGGTGAGCGCGCTGGTCGCTGACCCCGATCCGTTGGTGCGGGCGGCGGCATTGGCGGCTTTATCTGAATTAGGTTGCGGTGAAGCTGAATTCGCTGCCGTCGAGCAGGCACTGCGGGCACCGGCTTGGCAGGTGCGGGTGGGTGCGGCCAAAGCACTGTCGGGCGCCGTGTCCGATTTCGCGGTGCCACGGTTGACCCATGCGCTCAGCGATGCGCATCTGGACGTGCGCAAGGCGGCCGTGCTGGGTCTGACTCGCTGGACGGGGGAGCCGGCCGCTCGAGACGCATTGGGCATCGCGCTCAAGGACACCGACGCCGACGTGCGAGCCTACGCCCGCCGGGCGCTGGGGCGCGTTGAGGTATAGCTAGAGCCTCGATCGAGCTATCCGTTGCGAGTCAGCCAGAACGCCAGGGCCGGGGCGGCGATTCCCGCGCCGCTGATCAGAACGGTGGGCTTTGGCACGCGCTTACCCTGTGGCACCACTGGCGAGTGTGTCTGAAGGCTTTCGGTGTCTGCTCGCGGCGCTACAGTCCGAGTGCCCGGTAGGTGTGGCGGACGAACTTCGGTTGCGCTGTGCGCAGTTTGGCCAGGACCGGATTGCCCGCGACTGCGGCGGCCGCGTTCACGGTCAGGTCCGGGCAGTACTGGATCAGATACAGCAGAATCAGGTCCGCGCTCGGATCGGCCTGCCACCATGTGCCATAGGCGCCCGGCCAGCTGAATGTCCCGACGCCGCCCGGCCCGAATAACGGCGTCGACTTGACCGGATCGGTCACGACCGACAGGTTGAGCCCGAACCCGCGCCCGACCCAATACGGCGACCCGAGGAAGTTGTGGCGCTTTTGCTCATCGGTGAGTCGGTCGGTGCGCATCAGTCGTACCGACTCCGCGGAGAGCACCCGGACGCCGTCGACCGTCCCGTCGCCCAGCAGCATCCGCACGAACCGCAAGTAATCGTCGGCCGTCGACCATAGTCCGCCGCCGGCGTTGCAGAACTTCGGCGGCTTGACGTGCGGTGGGCCCATCACGTCATGCCGCAACCGGTCGTGCTCGTCGTGCCGGTACATGGTTGCCGCCCGTGGTCGCGCTTCGGGCGTCACAAAGAACCCGGTGTCGGGCATCCCCGTCGGACCCAGCACCCGTTCGTCAAACACCTCATAGAGCGGTTTGTCGTCGATGCGGGACAGGATGACGCCCAGCACATCGATGGAGTGGCTGTAAGTGACCTTCTCGCCGGGCTGGTGCACCAGAGGCAGAGTGGAGAGTTCGGCCATCCAGACGTCCGAGCCCTGGTTGAACGGCAGGCGCATGTACGCCCGCGAGATCGGCCCGCCTACCGAGAAGCCGTAGGCCAGTCCGCTGGTGTGGGTGAGTAGGTCCTCGATGAGGATGGGGCGGCTAACCGGATGCGTCCGGTCCAGCGGACCGTGCGGGTCGTCCAGCACCCGGACGTTGGCGAGCTCCGGGACCCACTGCGAGATGGGATCACCCAAGGCCAATTTGCCCTCGTCGACCATGCTCATCGCGGCCGCCACGGTCACCGGTTTGGTCATCGAGGCGATGCGGAACAACGTGTCCCTGTGCATCGGTAGTCCCGCATCGACATCGCGGTAGCCGATCTCATTGACCTGCAACAATTTTCCGCGCTGCCAAACCACCGTCACCGCGCCAGCGAGCAAACCGGCCGCGCAGACCTCGCGGATCGTCGTCTGATTGCCGTCCAGATTCACGCGGCCCAGGTTAGCCGCTCGACTTCGACCGCACCTGTAGTGAACAAGTCATGTCCACTCCGCAAAGACCAGCGTGATGCCCAGCGCGGCGGTTGGGCCGGTCGATAGTTACTTCCGCGAATCAGTTTGCACTACACCGGCAGCGTGTTACTGTCGCGTCTCCGGCGAATGTGATCTGGGGAACGTGCTGTGAGGCGGCGGCCTGCGTTTGATGACGGTGTCGTTGCTGGTGAACCAGGGTGCGGGTGTGTAGTCACCGAGATCCGCGATGGTGGACGGTGGCTGGATTCCGGGCTCCGTCCACACCTGACGACGAGGGTAGCGACCCGCTGCTCATTTC
>JAVROZ010000555.1:0-10907 GCA_032162485.1 Mycobacterium sp. | reverse complement strand
CCTTCTACCTCCGCGTGCACCAGCACACTGACCCGGTCGTCCGTCGGCTCCGCCTTACGCGCCGCGATCATGCTCGTCATGTATTCGGTGTAGGCGGTGAAAGCGTCCACCGAGACCTGGAAGTCTTGGTCGGCTGCGGTGCTACTGAGAAATGTCACCATGTCGTCGGACCACCGAAGAAACATCTCGCGCTCTTGCGGGAGCACCCCCAGCATGTCGCCGATGACGGCCATGGGTAGCGGCGCCGCGATGTCGCGGACGAAGTCGCACTCGCCGCGTTCGCATACCGCGTCGATCAGTGCATCGCACAGCGCACCGATCGACTGTCCCTTGTCCTTCACGCGCTTGCGGGTGAAGCCGGCGTTGACGAGTTTGCGCCGCAGCAGATGCTCCGGGTCGTCCATCGCGATCATCATCGGCGGTGCGTCCTGGTCCGGCCGGATTCCGCCCGCGTTGGAGAACAACTCCGGCGCGCGCTCCGCCTCGATCACCGCCTGGTAGGTCGCTGCGGCGGCCAGTCCCGCCCGGTCGCGGAAGACTGGCTCGTTGTGCCGCATCCACCGGTAAACCGATCGCGAGTCACCCGAGTAGAAAGTGCCATCGGTGAGATCGACGTCGGGCCGCGGCTCGGCTTGCGAGTCTTTGAGGTCTGGCAAAGCCTCAGGCGCGGTCTCTGGCATGTTCACCTCCCCGGCCGCAACGGTGTGATGTCCTTTACCGTAGAAGTTACAGTACGAAGTGTGGTAGTTATCACACCGATCTTCGCTGCCGCAACGCCAGATGGCCTGTTGCCGATCTATCAGGCCGGCCGGCTCAACCTGAACGACATGGTCACCGCCGCTATCGTCTCGACCAGATCAACGACGGCTATCGAGACATGCTGGAAGGGCGCAATATTCGCGGCATCACCCAATTCAGGCGATGAAGATGGCTAGTTAAACCGGCGCCACCCGGTCGGCCCACGGCAGCGCCTCCTCTAGCTGTGCTGCCAGCCGGATCAGCAGCCCCTCGCCACCTAGGGGTGCGACGAATTGGACCCCGAGCGGCAACGCATCGGCCGTCCAGTGCAGCGGCAGCGAGATCGCCGGCCGGCCAGTGAGATTCGCCAGTTGGGTATACGGAACCCAGCCAAGGTTCTTCTCCACCATGTCATCGATGATCTTGGTGTGACGCAGCAGGCGCGCGGTCCGCGTCTTGATCAGCGCGTCGCACGCGCGCTGCAGCGCGACCGGTAGGTCGAATTGGCCGATCTTCGGCGGCGGGGTCGCCAACGTGGGGGTCAGCAGCAGGTCGTAGGTCTCGAAGAACGTGCTGAGCCGACGCGTGTGTTCGTGCCGCCGTTCGACGGCGTCCACGTAGTCGACGCCACCGGTCGCGCGGCCGATTGCGGCCATGATCAGCGTGTCGCGCTCAAACGACTCGTTGCCCGCGCCGGTCAGGCGCTTGGCCTGGTCGACGTCCCAGGCCAAGTGCACAAACCAGCTGAGCAGGAAATCTCGGGCCAGCGCGTCATCGTCGTACGGCGCCTGTGACAGCTCTTCGACTTGGTGCCCGAGATCGGTCAGGGCGTGCATGGCGGCCTCGACCGCCGCGTGCGCTTCGGGATGCGGGCTCGGGGTGATCGCCGACGGCACCCGCACACCGATCCGCAGTTTCCCAGGATCCTTGCCCACGGACGACACGAACGGCTCCGCAGGCAGGCCTGGCAGGTAAGGCCCGGAGGGCTCGCCGCCGCAGATTACGTCGAGCATTGCGGCGGTGTCGCGCACGGTTCTCGACACGACGCCCTGCGCCGCCGCGCCGTGCAGGGCTTCGCCGGCCGCAGGGCCGAACGGTGTTAGCCCGCGCCCTGCCTTCAGACCGACCAAACCGCAGCACGCGGCCGGGATGCGTATCGACCCGCCGCCGTCGTTCGCACCCGCGCACGGCACGATCCCAGCGGCGACCGCGGCAGCCGACCCGCCCGAGGATCCACCCGGCGTTCGCTGCAGATCCCATGGGTTGCGCGCCGGTCCCCAGGCGTCCGGCTCGGTAATCCCCTTTGCCCCGAACTCCGGCAGGTTGGTCTTGCCGAAGATCACCAGCCCGGCATCGATCCAGCGCTGCACGACGGTTGCGTGCTCGGCGACGGGCATCGACATAAGAGCGCGGGACCCTTGCGAACTGGGCAGGCCGGCATAGTCCTGCCCGAGGTCCTTGATCAGGAAGGGGACACCGGCAAACGGGCCGCTCGACTTTTCGGTGGCCGCGGTCGGGACGTCGCGCACGATCGCGTTGATCCGGGGGTTCACCGAGGCCGCCCGGTCCTTGGCGAGCGTGAGTAGCTCCTGGGCGGACAACTCCTTGTCGGCAACCAGCTTCGCCAGCCCGGTGGCGTCGTACTTCCGGTACTCGTCGAAATTCATGGTTTGACCGTATGTCTCGAGGGTCTACTTGGCGAATAGCTCTAGACGGGTTTCGAAGCGCGCGAATGGGGAGATCCTGCACTGGCATCACTTGTAGACGCTCAGAGAGGCCGCGCGTGGACCAGCAAAGCGACAATGATTCTGCTTCGGTGCCGAAGGACGCCAGGAAAGCGACCGAAGACCAGCGTGCCGAGGAAGAGCAACTGGAGCATCAAGACACCGACCCGGACGCGCCGGGTGCGCAGCAGTCTGCGGACCAGCTAGCCGATGAGAGCACGCGGTAGTACCTCACGGGCACACTCCTCGGCCGGGGACATCGACGCACTGTTGAACTTGTAGCGAGTGCGTAGTGGTTGGAGTAGCCGGATCGCCGCATCCACCAGCAGCCTTGGTCGCGGTGATAGATCCGGCCAAGCCGGTTGGAGCGAACGAATAGACCAGGTCTGCGGGGGCCTTACTGCCGTCGCCACATGTCCAGGCCGTGGGGTCTGTGCGGCTGATGGTCCACGAGCCACCCGGCGACTTGTTGATCGCGGCACCCCATGTTTTGGGGGTCGACACCCAGCCCGTGCAGTTACCGGTCGGATCGCATTGGGTATTGACGATGAGGATGCCACCCAGCGGATTAGCGCGTGAGCCATCGACGACGGCTTGGTAATGACCGTTGAGACTGTCGTCGGCTAGAACCGGTCCCGCCATCGCGACCGCACAGCCGCCCAGGACGGCTAGGACGGCGAGGACCGCCGCCAGTGACCGGATGACGGGCATGTTGATCCTTCCTGGCGGCCGATGAGACTCATTCTCCATGGTCGTCCGAAGAGCCAGCAAAGGTAAAGACCGGGCGGTGGCGTTCCTTCGGGAATTCGTGAGCTGCGAGAATGGTCGCGTCGATTGATGGAGGTTGCTATGGCTGGACAGATCCCACTGGTCGAATATCTAGTCCTTGACGGCGGTGAACCGCACTTGGTCGCGCAGGAATGCTCCAACTGCCATGCCCGATTCTTCGACCGGCGCAACGCTTGCGCCAGCTGCTTCGCGACCGAGTTCACCACCGTTGCGGTCGCGACCGAGGGCACGGTGCGCGCGTTCACGATCGTCACCTTCGCCGCGCCGGGGATCCCGACCCCGTTCGTTGCTTCCGTGGTCGACTGCACGGACGGTACCCGGGTGCGGGCCAACCTCATCAACGTCGAGCCGGATCCCGAGCACATCCGCGATGGCATGAAGGTTCGGCTCACCACCTACCCCATCGGCGCCGACTCCGAGGGCACCGAAGCGATTGGCTTCGGCTTCGAGCCCGCCGAATGACCGATCATCACCTGTCGACGAAGGAGCAATGCCGATGAGCGCCAGCGACGAGATTTGGATACTTGGCATCCGCATGACCAAGTTCGGCAAGCATCCCGATCTGGACACCGTCGATCTGGCGGCCCAGGCCGCGACCGGCGCGCTCGCCGACGCCGGCGTGAGCATGGCCGATATCGGTGTGCTGGCGGCCGGAAACCTGATGGCGGCGAACGCCGGGATCGGCCAGCAGCTCCAGAAACAGATCGGCCAGACCGGTATCCCGGTGTACAACGTCGCCAACGCCTGCGCGACCGGGGCCACCGCGCTGCGGACCGCCATCATGGCGGTCAAGGCCGGCGAGGTCGAGTACGGTATGGCCGTCGGCGTCGAAAAGCTTTCCGGTGCAGGGCTGCTCGGTGCAGGCGGCAAGAAGAAGGACGGCGCTGACGTCTGGGCGCCCAAGGGCCGCTACGGTGCAGTCGCGCCGGTCGACGGTCGGATCGGGACCGAGGCGATGCCCGGTGTGTTCGCGCAGATCGGCACCGAGTACGGGCATAAGTACGGTGGCACGAGCTTCGAATTGTTTGCCCGGATCAGCGAGAAGAACCACGCTCACTCGACACTGAACCCGCTTGCCGCCTACCAGAAGAAGTTCACGTTGGAGCAGATCATGAACGACGTCATGATCGCGTACCCGAACACTCGGGCGATGTGCTCGGCCAACTGCGACGGTGCCGCGGCCGCGGTCGTGTGCAACGGCGAGACGTTGAAATCGCTTTCGCTGCAACAGCGCCGGCGCGCGGTGAAGGTGTCGGCGTCGGTGCTGACCACCGACCCGTACGAGGAAGGTTGTCAGGTCCTACCGAATGTCAACACGCTGACCCGCAACGCTGCCGCGACCGCCTACGAGCAGGCCGGCATCGGCCCGGCCGACCTCGACCTGGTCGAACTGCATGACTGCTTCGCCACCGCGGAATTGGTGCACTACGACAACCTGATGCTGTGCGAAGAAGGTGGCGCCGCCGACTTTTTCGGCTCGGGCGCCACCTGGCGGGACGGCTCAACACCGGTGAATGTGTCGGGCGGTCTGCAGTCCAAAGGCCACCCGATCGCGGCCACCGGTATCGCCAACATCTGGGAGATCTGCCATCACCTTCGGGGAGAGGCCGGTGATCGCCAGATCGCGAACGCCAAGGTCGGACTCGCCCACGTGATTGGCCTGGGTTCCGCCTGCGGCGTCCACGTTCTCGAGAAGTCCGCGGTTTAGTCCACCCGGACAGCCGGACGGGCGTACGACGAGCGACGCAAGAATTCGCCAGCCATGCGGCGTAACCTTGAGCAAGTAGGGCCGCAGGAGCGAAAAGGGACCCGTCATGAAGCGAACAATCGCGGGGATAGCAACGACTCTGTCAATGGCTGGCGGTTTCGCTCTGGCCGGGCTGGGCGCAGGTACCGCCCACGCGACCGGTCGGCCGTACTGCCCGAGCGATCCCCCGACCTGGGCCCCCGGCGGCCCGCCAAGTACGAGTTTCGTGCATTGGAACTGGGACGTCTGCCACAACTATCACTACGGCCCTACGGGTGTGGTCGACGAGGACACGGGTTCCGTTTGGCTATATCCCACCGGGCCGATACCGCCCGCCGGCCCGACGAAGCCTCCTGGATCTCCCCCGCCACCCGGCTGCCCGCCGTGGGCGACCATCTTCAGCGGCCCGGCACAGTGCGGCGGCCTCTAGATTTGTGGTGCCCTCAGCGCGAGGCTTCACTCACCAGTTTCAGGTAGCGCATCACCGGCGGCGGTTCTGTCTCCACCACAACGGGTTTGGTCATCCGGCCGCTGGCGAAGGCGGACCGCAGGCTGGTGCGTGCGGTATCGACATCAGTGTCAATCTCGTAGAGGGTGATGAAGGTGTCTCCGTCCGTCTGCCAGCGGCGCGCCGACACGAAGCCCTCGATCGTCAGCATCTCCGGCACGTGGACTTCGTCGTGCCAACGGTGATACTCATCAACGAGTTCTGGTGATTGGGGTTTGCTCTCGACGAACAACAGCGACTTGCTCATTGCGCGATTCCTGTCTCCGGTCTAACGCGGACGATCGGTGCGGGTCTACTGGATTGGCTCGTCACCGAGAACGGTGGTGCGCAGCATTTCACGCGGCGAGTCGGGGTCGTAGGGGGCCGCCCGGTGCAGGACACCCTGATTGTCCCAAATGACGGTGTCACCAATCGACCAATTATGGCTGTAAACCCTGGCGGGCACGGTGGCGCGGTCGAGGAGCTCGGCCAACAGGGCCCGCCCCTGTTCGAGTTCCATGCCGACGACGTAGTCGGCAGAGGCACCCAACACCAACGACTTTCGGCCACTGCGGTGCGTCCACACCAGCGGGTGTTCATGGGTACGTCGAGAACGCCAGCGCGCCAACTGCTCTGGACTGGGGTCGGGAGTGACACGGCGTTGCGAGGCCTCCAGCGAGTGCACGACGCGCAAGGCGCCGAATCGCTCCTTCTCTTCAAGGGTCAGCGCCTCGTAGGCGGCGTAAGAGTTGGCGAATTCGGTCTCGCCGCCCCATTCGGCCACCTGCACGGCAGACAGCACGGTCGCCTTCTGTGGGCATTCATCGCCCAGCGGTGTGCAGCCGTCGATGTGCCAGTCAAATGTCGCCTTCAGGTAGGCCGCTGAGGCGTTCTTCGACAGGTTCAGGGTGATGGGGTAGATGCCGGGCACCCGATGGTGTCCATCCGAGGAATGGTCCACCTCGCCGAGGCGCCGGCAAAAGGCGACCTGCGCTTCGGGGTCGAGATGGAGCCCCCGAAAAACCAGGACTCCGTTGTCCTCCAAGGCATCCAGGATCGCCTCACTCGCGGTGTCACCGGACGCCAACCGGGCGGGATCCAGGCCGGTGACTTCGGCACCGACAGAGTCGTTGAGTTTGGTGATGGTGAGCAGACTCATGGCCTGTCCTTCCTTGAACCCCTCTCAGGGCACTGGTTCGACGGTGCGAATCATCACCGCGTCGGCGGCGCTGACCGGGATTGGCTGGTGCATGATCTCGACCGACATGGCGACCATGATCAGCGAATAGATCATGTGCAAGAGGTTGAGCGCGTCATCGGGCACGCTGTCGAGCGCGAACTTATCGCAGTACTCTATGGCCTCCTCCAGGCGTGGGAAGAACGCGTCGTAGAATTCCTGCATCAGTGGCATTGTGCTGTTGACGCGGGCATTCCAGCGCTCGGTTTCGGTTGCCCGACACCAGGTTTGGGCATAGGGTTCAAATTCGGCGAAGGCGCTGGGCAATCGGATCTCCGACATGATCACACCCCCACCGGGTCATTTTCGCGGCGGTAGGCTTGATACTCACTGACCCAATCGATGACCTCTTTGTGCAGGTGGCGAACCAGGATCTCCTGGTCGTTGAGGGGGAAGTCATCGACAATGCCGTACTCGAGTGCGGCCTGCGTACCGCCGAGCATGCCGGCGTCTTGAAGGGCGAATTCCTTGAGCACCACCGCGGCGACTTCGTGTTCAATTCGTTCCTTGACGCTGCGGGCGGGGTGAAAGTACGTGTAGGCCTCAAAGCGGTGGGTGTTGTAGGAGGTGGGCCAGTATCGGTAGAGCAGATACCACCCGCCGTAGATCAGGATCTCGATGTTGGGGAAGATCTGGAAATTGCTGATGCCCCACGGCTCGATGCCGCCCGGATTGAGCCCGGCCGGCAGTTCGCCGATGTCGGGAGTTCGCCACGGGCCGACCAACCCGCTCTGGGTGGCGCGCTCGATCGGATACATGAACTCGGGCGGCAGCAACCAACGACGCCTTCCTGATGTTGACACCAGCCGGTGTGGGCCGTCCAGCTGGAAATGCCCGCAAGTGAATCCGGCGTTCGGGTCGCGCACTTCAGCGGGCACTTGTTGGGGATGCAGCGACGGCACGTGGTAGTACTCCTGGAACGCGTCGGCGAAGATCTTCCAGTTGCTGTTGTTGTGCGCGACCCATTCGTAGCGTTCGGTGAGTTTTCCGAACGGATAGTCATCCAGACCGGTGATCATCGGCCCTAGGAATTCGCGTAGGCCCTGGCGCGGCTCGGGATCGAAGTTGATGAAGATAAAGCCGTTCCACACATCGCACTGCACCGGACTCAGCCCGTATTCGGCCACGTCGAGGTTGAAGAATTCCGACTCCTGCTGGACGAACTTCAGCGCCCCGTCCAGCCCGTAGCGCCACCCGTGGTACTTACAAGTGAACTGCCGGCACGTACCGCGCGTCTCCTTGCCGGGAAAGTCGTTCCACACCAGCTTGTTTCCGCGGTGGCGGCAGACGTTGTAGAAGGCGCGGATTTGTTCGTCGCGACCTTTAACCAGTATCACTGAAACCCCGGCAACCTCAATCTCTTTGGTGAGGTAACTGCCGACGCGCGGCAACTCCTCCACCCGGGCGACGTTGAGCCAGGCCCGCTTGAAAATCGCTTCACGTTCGAGCTCGTAGAACTCCTTGGACGTCGAGTCGCGAAATGAGACCGGGCCGGTGCCTAATTCGGGATAGTGTTCGGTCCACGACCCCTCCGCGGGTCTTCCTGATCGCGTCATGTCAACCTCTCTTTCAACCCTTTAGCGTCAATGTCACAGCACTGAGCCACCATTGACACCGATTACCTGGCCGGTGATGTAGCGGGCCTCATCCGAGCTGAGGAATCCGACGGCCGCAGCGATATCGGCTCCGGTGCCTAGAAAGCCCACCGGGATGTTGCTGGCGATCTGTTCGTTGGACGGCAGGTATCCAGCGGCTTGGGACTGGTGCTGCATCGGCGTCTCGATGCCCGAGGGCGGGATGGTGTTGACGGTGATCCCGTGTGCTGCGTATTCCCGGGCCAGGGACTTCGTCAGGGTGAGGACCGCACCCTTGGACGCCGCGTAGTGGGCAGCGAACGGTGATCCGCGCTGGGCGCTCGACGATGAGATCATCACGATCCTGCCCCATTTCGCGTCCAGCATGTCGGGCAGTGCGACCTGGCAGCAATGGAAAGTGCCGGTCAGGTTGACGTCGATGATCCGCGCCCAAACCTCTTGGCTGATCTCCAAAAACGGCGAGAAGCCGAACAGCCCGGCGCTGGTCACCAACACCGAGACCGGGCCGAGTTCACTGCGCACCTTTGCGAACGCCTGCTCGAGGGCAGCTCGGTCGGTGACGTCGGCGCCGACACCGAGGGCCACACTTCCCTTGGCGCGAAGATCCTCGGTGACACGCTGCGCGGCTTGCTCATCGACGTCGAGGACGGCGACCTTGAGCCCGCGCCTACCCAGTTCGTGACAGGTCGCTTCGCCGATGCCGGAAGCACCGCCGGTCACCACCGCCACCCTGCCCACCCGAGTTGGCTCCATTGAAATTTGATCTCCTGTGCCGCTACTCGTAGACGACGCGCACCGCGCGACTGGTCGGCAGGGCCTGACAGGTCAGGATCCAGCCATCGTCGACCTCGTCATCCTCGAGAGCATCGTTGTTGAGCATCCGGGCGCTGCCCTCCGTCAACCGCGCCATACACGTTCCGCAGGAACCGATCTCGCAGGAGGACGGGGGCTGTAGCCCCGCCATCCGGGCAGTCTGCAGCAAGGTATCCCCCGCTTCGTACGGCACTACGGTGGTGCGCTTGTTCAGCTCGACGGTCACCACTTCAGTGACCTCCTCGCTGGATTCGGCCGGCGGAGCCGCAGCGGACAGGGCTGGGGAATCATGCATCACTGCCACAGTATCAACTACTTGCGACTAGTATCAAGTACTAGATACATGTCCGGGTCAGTGCTCGGCGTGGTCTGTGAAGAATTCGTGTCCGGTGCCCTTTTCGACCACCCGACCGAGCAATTCCCGCAGCGTCTCCTTCTCCTCGGTGCTGAGTACGCCGAACACCTCGTCGTGCGCGGCGACGGCGTCGCCGACCACCGTGGCCACGATTTTCTGGCCTTCATCGGTCAGGTAGGCCTGCAGGATGCGCTTGTGCTGGGGATTCTGCCTACGTTCCACCAATCCGCGGCGTTCCAACGCGGTGAGGGCCAACTGAAGCCCCTGCGGACTGATCAGCAGACGTCGGGCGAGTTCGGCACCGGAAAGGCCCGGCTCGTTCGAAAGTTGGCGCAGCACACCGACTTGGGCGGCGCTGACACCGTGTGCGCTGATCGCGTCATTCACAGTGGTCAACGAGAAATAGAAGGCCTGCTTGAGCAACCACAGGATGTTTTCGGTGAGTTCCATCCCCGTCTCCCTGCTGTGTCTGTATCCGGCCGCTGTTCTGGTACGACTCACGCCGCAGCGGTCGGCGTCTTGTAGATCTGCCCGTCCTTCATGACGAACGAGACCTCTTCGGTGGTACTGATGTCACGGGAGGGATCCCCCGGCACGGCGATGATGTCGGCCAGGTAGCCGGGTGCCAGACGGCCCAACTCGTGATCGGCCTCGATGAGTTCGGCGGCCACGACCGTGGCTGCGCGGATCGCCTGCATCGGTGTCATGCCGCGGGCAACCAGCGCACTCTACTCCTTTGCATTGTCGCCGTGCGGGATCGCCGGCGCGTCGGTGCCGCATGCTATGCGGACTCCGGCAGCAATCGCCTTGGGCAGCATCGCTTTTGCGCGCGGGAACACCTCTTCGGCCTTTTTCCGCAATTCCGGCGCGATCCGGTCGATGGCCATCGCCTCGGTCAAGTAGGTGGTGGAGACCAAGAAGGTGCCGTGATCGACCATCATCTGGATTGTCTCGTCGGTGGCCAGAAAGCCGTGCTCGATGCAGTCGATGCCGGCACGAATACACGCCTGAACGGCGGAGTCGCCGACCGCGTGTGCGGCCACCCGCACCCCGGCGCGATGGGCTTCGTCGGCGATCGCCGCGAACTCGGCGTCGGAGTACTGCTGAGCCCCCGGGGCGGTGCTGTGGGACATGACTCCGCCCGAGGCGGACACCTTGATCAGCTTGGCGCCGTGGCGTATTTGATATCGCACGCAAGCGATTACATCGGGTACACCGTTGGCGATACCCTCGGCGATCGTAAGCGGCATGATCCCCGGCGCCAGACGCTGGAACACCGTCGGATCCAGGTGGCCGCCGTACGGTGTGACGGCGTGGCCGGCGGGGTAGATGCGCGGGCCGGGGTGCCAGCCTTGGTCGATAGCCCGCTGCAAGGCGACGTCGAGCAAATAGCCACCGGTCTTCACCATCAATCCCAGATTG
>JAVROZ010000554.1:0-4713 GCA_032162485.1 Mycobacterium sp. | reverse complement strand
TGTCCAGCCACCCGACCATCGCCGCTCACTTCATCTACACCGGAGACATCCCCTATCGAAGGGCTGACCGGGTCATACCCCTATTCAGCGACGGTCAACCGCACGGCGTCAAACCGCGCTGGCACGGCCCTCCCAGTACGGCTTGCGCAGGTCTTTCTTGAGGATCTTGCCGGTCGGGTTACGTGGCAGCTCGTCGGCGATGTCGACTGTTTTCGGGCACTTGTAGGCAGCCAGACGCTCGCGGCTAAAGGCGATCAGCTCCTCCTCGGTCGCATCACCCTCAAGTGAAACAACGGCTTTCACCACCTCGCCCCACCTGTCGTCGGGCACGCCGATGACAGCGACCTCCACCACGGCCGGATGTTCGGCCAGCACCCGCTCCACCTCGATCGAGTAGATGTTCTCCCCACCCGAGATGATCATGTCCTTGAGTCGGTCCTCGACGAAGATGTAGCCCCCTTCGTCGACGCGACCGATATCACCGGTGCGGAACCAGCCGTCCTCGGTGACGGCCTCGGCGGTGGCTTCCGGCTTGTTGTGGTAACCCTTCATCAATTGGGGTGACCGGAACCATAATTCGCCTTGTTCACCGGCCGGCACATCCTCGAGCGTGTACGGGTCCACGACCCGTACCTCGGCATTGGGCACCAAGGTGCCCGCGCTGCTCAGCCGTTCCGGATGGTCGTGGGCGCGGTGCGCCTCCGGAAGCAGATGACTGATCACACCACACAATTCGGTCAGGCCGTACGCCTGGATGAAGTCGGTGTCCGGCCAGGCCTTCAGCGCCGCCCGAAGCAGCGGCAGCGGCATCGGCGACGCGCCATAGGAATATGTCTTCAGCGCGCCGAACAACTTCACCGCGTCCTCACCGGACTCGAGTACCTTCGCCAACACCGCGGGCACCAAGAATGTTCTGTTGGCCCCCTTGAGGATCGCGCCGGCCAGCGTCATGCCGTCGACGTCGCGCGTCATCACGCTCGGGACCCCGTCGTGAATGCCGAACTGTACGTATGATGATCCACCGACGTGGAAAAGCGGCATCGACACCATGCTCTTGTCGCCCGGGTCGAAATCAAAGCCTTCGTGCGCGTTGAGCGTGTGCGCGATCAGGTTCGCCTGGGTCAGCGCGACGCCCTTGGGACGACCGGTCGTGCCCGACGAATACATCACTATGCACACGTCGTCCGGTTCGGTGTCCGCCGAGCGGCCGGCAGGTGTTGCCCTGGCCAGCAGGGCCTCGTACTCATCACCATCACCGCCGTCGGTTGTCACCTCGATGACCTGCTCGACGTTGGTGAGAGCGCCGCGGATCTTCTCGATGTTCGCCCTAAGTTCCGAACCGACGATCAGCACCTTGGCGCCGGAATCGTTTAGCACATAGTCAAGCTCGTTGGCGGCGAGCCTGAAATTGATGATCGCGTTGGCCGCACCCAGCGATGCGGCGGCGAACGTCAGCTCGACACAAGCCGGATGGTTTTTGTCCAGGAACGCGACGGTGTCACCTTTACGGACGCCGAGCTCGGACAATGCTCCGGCCAAGCGGCGCACCCTGTCGTTCCACTGGGCCCAGGTCCAGTTCCGGTCCAGAAAGTCGATGGCCTCTTCGTCGGGTTTGGTAGCGGCCCAGTGAGCCAGTCGATCGTCGAGAAAGCGCGGGTCAGCTAGGTCAGGCATGGGACGAGCCTGCCACGTTCGGCGCGTGTCGTTAAGGCTTCAGTGGATACGGGCGCTGCCGCCGAGCCCAACCTCCAGCACACTGCCGGTGATGACCCCCGGATCGGTGACCAGGTACATCACGCCGCGGCTGACGTCTTCGGGTTGCAGCCATGGTTGCGGTATCGGGTTGGCCCTCATCATGCGGCGGACCAAGTCGTCGGGAATGTCGTCACCGCCGGTCGGCTGCACCATCGGTGTCTGGGTGGTGGTCGGGCAGATGACGTTCACGGTGATGCCCTCTTTGGCGACCTCGAGGGCCACCGACTTGGCCAAGCCGATGACGCCCCACTTTGTGGCGTTGTAGGCCGCCAGGTCCGGGATGCCCATTCGGCCACCCATCGAAGAGGTCACCACGATCCTGCCGAAGCGCTGCCGGCGCATCACCGGGAGGACCGCCCGCAGCGTATGAAATACACCGGTCAGGTTGGTGTCGATCAGCTGCTGCCAGATCTGGTCGCTGACCTCGTCGAGCGGCCCGGTGCTGACCACACCGGCGTTGGCCACCACGATGTCGAGGCTGCCCAAGTCTTTGACCGTCTGCTCGACCGCGACACCGACCTGCGCCGCGTCGCGCACGTCGACCGCCATAGGCAGGCAGCGCCGGCCCAGCTCTTCAACGAGCTTGGCCGTCTCGCGCAGTTCCTCCTCGGTGCCGAGGGGGTAGGTCAAGCCAGTCATCGGTCCGGGCGCGTCGGCGGCGACGATGTCCGCACCTTCGGCCGCCAAGGCCAACGCGTGTGCGCGGCCCTGCCCTCGAGCGCCGCCGGTGATTAACGCGACCCGTCCGTGCAAGGCACCCATAACCGGCCAGGGTAGCAGCCCTGACTGATCACGCGGTCCAGCAACGGTCAAGTAATGAGCCGCGAAAACAATTGCGGCGACGTCGTTTTGACGGTCAGCGGGACGGCTCTGTTGGATAAGGAAGCGGGACGCAGGCACCCCGGATGCATGCGTAGACATGGCGCGGGTAGATCGACTTCGTCGGGCCAGGCTGCTGACATCCATTGCCGGCGCAGGGCGTATCGCCGGGACCATTGTTGAGGAACTGCGTCTGGCCCGGCGACGGCGGATCTGCTTGGGCTATCGGCGCGCTCGCCAGCGAAACCGCGCCCGCTGCGAAGATGCCTGCCATCAGTATCTTGAATGCCACCATCGACTCGATCCCCAACTACTAGCGCTTAGGGGCCAACCATACGCGCGAATGTGCTGTTCGGCCTGTTTGAGAGCTCTGCGCATAGGCTTTGCATATGAGCGCCGGGGAGCAGCGCGCGGGAATCGATTTGACCAACCTGGACCAGTCGCTGAGTCCAGATGCCGGAGCCACCAAGCGCGACCTGGTGGATTACCTGGACGCGGTGGCCGATCGAATGTTGCCCGGACTGGTCGGCCGGCCGCTGACCGTGCTCAGGGTGCTGCGCGGGCGTGCGCCGTTCATGCAGAAGAACGCGCCCAAGTACACCCCGGACTGGGTGCGGACGGTTTCGATTTGGGCGGAGGCCTCCCACCGTGAGGTGCATTACCCGGTGTGCGACGACCGTCGCACCCTGCTTTGGCTCGCTAATCAGCGCGCCGTTGAGTACCACCCCGCGTTGGGCCTGGCCGACAACATCTACCGGCCAACGCATCTCGTACTGGATCTCGATCCGCCGGTCGACAACGACTTCGCCGCGGTGGTCTCAGTCGCTCACCTCGTCCGTCAGGCTCTGGCAGATTGCGGCCTGGCCGGCGCGGTCAAAACCAGTGGCGCCAAAGGCGTACATGTGTTTGTGCCGATCGACGACCATGCTCCGGTCGACGACGTCGCGGCGGCCACCCGCGCGCTGGCCGCGCGCACGGAAGCGCTCGATCCCGACACGGCGACAACGGCTTTCATCGTCGCGGACCGCGCGGGCAAAGTGTTTGTCGACGCGACCCGCGCCGGGGGTGCCACGGTCGCCGCTGCCTACAGCCCGCGCCTGCGCCCGGGCACTCCGGTGTCATTCCCGTTGGATTGGTCGGACCTCGACCGTGTGCACCCCGCCGACTTCACGGTGCACACCGCAATCGACGCCCTTTCGGCGCGCGACCCCTGGGCCGAGGAGATGCTCAAGCCGCAACGCCTGCCGAGCGACCTCATCGAACAAGGACGCACAATTCCGGTCGCGCGAGTGGCCGCTATGCACGAAGGAAAGCGCCGCGCCCGGGCGCGACGGGCCCACGAGAACTAGAGGAGCAGCGTTAGTTGTCCACGTTCAAGCGGTATCTCGGGATACAACTCATGATGTTCGTGTTCGGCATCGTCGGTCCCATCTTCCTGATGATGTTTTTTGCGTCAAACCCCGATCCGAACCTCAAGTGGGCTTTCTGGGCGGGGCTTTTCATCACCTACGCCGACATCATGATCGCGCTCGCGCTCACCAGGGCTACCGGTGCGGGAACGGCAGCAACCGACGTTCGTACGTCGTTGGCGATCGCCAAGCGCCTGCAGGGCAAGCGTGGCCTGGGATCCGACCTCGACTAAGAATTGATCCGCGAAGCCTGGTAGAACGCGATCCGCCATCCGTCGCTGTCCTGCCTGACGAGTACGCCGATGTTCACGCTGATCGTGGTCTCGTCAGGAAACGAGAAGTCGGCACGCAGGTACGCGAGCACTGCGTCGGCGGCAATCTGGCGGGTTTCAAGGACGCGGTAGCGGACCGTCATGCCTCGCGGCTGCGATGCGTAATAGTCGGTAACGCCTTGTTGGCCAACGCTATACGGACGCAGTCCCTGGAAGATCGCATCTTGGGCGAACAGCTCGGCAACACCGCGGGGCTCGTGGGCGTCGATGGCCGCCTTCCAGCGGTCCATCACCTCACGAACAACCGACTCGAGTTCAGTGCCCGGCACTTTGGCCTCCATCGACATGCAGTATCTCACCGGTGACGAAGGAGTTGCCCTCCAGGTACAGCACCGCGTCGACGACTTCGCCGATCTCACCCAGCCGTCCAAGTGGATGCATCTTCGCCAGGAAGTCGT